>JBARDR010000530.1:0-4432 GCA_049795335.1 Gelidibacter sp.
GTTCAATATTGAACGCTTGCTCAAACACGGATGCCAGCTCCTTAAGGTCAGCGGTACCACTGTTGATTGTCCCACTGTTATGTAGAGCGTAGATTAACTCAATAAGTTCCGTTTTGCTTCCAGTCCAAAAAAGTTTTGAGGATGAATTTTTCATTGCATTTTGGTATACACTGTTATTTGTTTCTAATTTTTCAATTTCCTGTTGTAAGTACACAATGAGCATATCATAGGCCATGATCATCGCAACAGTAGTATCCTGAGAAGTTGCAAACTCGTCATCTACGAAAAAATGGTACGACTCAGTGGGCGACCGAAGATCGGCCTTGCCCCGAATGAAATATTCCTCATCAAGAGTTGTTGCGCCTCTGCGGTAATAATGGTAGAAATCCAAATTGTCATTAAAATAGACCTGGAGTTTATTAATGTGGGCATTGAGATATTTGATCTGGAATTTAGAGCTACTCCTGGGGCGTTTGCTTTCAATATTGAACAGCTTAACATAATAGATGAGTTTGCTGAAGATTTTGGGCTTTAAATGCTTAAAAAAGCTGATTTCCTCTTCCGGGTTGTTAAACCCCAATTCCAATACTTTTTGGCGTAACAGTTTAATGAATTTTTCCGTTCTTGAAATTCCATGCTCTGCTTTATATAAAATATCTTCCGTACGGGATTCCAAGACATCTAGGTGCATCTGGTATTCCGATATTAATTCTTGGTATTTCATGCCTTACAAACTGATGTCCTTACTTATTTACATTCCAATAACCCCATATGTTCTAGGGTGTAATTGTCCGATGTCTGGATGTAGGCGTGTTTTTCTTGCACAATGGCGCCCAGTTTCTTTTTTTCAAAGGAGGCTGTTAAACCGAAGTCAATATGTCTGAAATTAAGATCGATCGCCCTTTTGATTGTTTGATATAATAGTTGGCGATAGGTCTGGTACTTATCGAGATGGTCATAATCAATTCCGACCAATGAAGGTACATAAGTGAGGCTGCCATTATTTTTATAGCAAAACATGACCCCGATAAAGTTGCCAGGACTTTCCTTGCTTTCAATAGTTATAAATTCCCAGTTTGGATCCTCGGACATGTTTTTAAATAGAACCGGAGGGTAGGAGAACGTATTCAGCCCCAAATTATTTCTTCGTACGTTATCATATAGTTCTTTTACGTGTTTTAATTTGGTCTCATCAAGTTCCTTTAGAACGGAAGTTTTTAATAAGGGTTCGTTGGCCAAGATGTCTTTTCTCAAGTGTCTTTTACTTCGTGATGAAAGCCTGGAGATATAGCCCTCAATGGTTTCGTTGTTCATTAAGGTAACTTTACAGGAGCTTGGCATCTGGATCCTGATAAATCCATGGCCTTGAAAATAACTATGTAACCCGTCATCCAGATTGAAATCCCGAAGAGCGACCATTTTGGAACCTGAGCGTTGCTCTAAAGTCTCCAAAGTTTCCATAAGCTTATTCAGCGCATCGATTTTTAAGGGATGGTTGTCATTTATATACAAATGGTCTCCTTCTGTAAACAGACTGCCCAAACTTAGTACTTTGGAGGTCATATAATAGGGCTCTGATTGTCGTTGCTCCTCGATGGTTTTTGACGCAGTAACATTGGAAAGCATATCCTCTTTCCATAGTGAAGAAGATATTACGGTGGCCAGGATAGGGATATTCTGTTGGTCATAAATTATCAGATACCAAAAATTCCAATTATGTTCCACGAGCTGATGATCTGTAAATGTTTTTTCGAGAAACCGTTGGCCATCCCAGTCTTGAATGCCATTTTTGCCAACGAGCGCATTCCACCTGTTTTTGTCAATTTTTGAAATGGAAGACTCTAATTGTAGGTTGAGCTTATCATGGGGCGTTTCTTCAGATTTCTGTTTGGTCTCAAGTTTAAAGGCCTCACAGACGCGGTGCAAACTTGTATGGGTATATTCGATGGCCTTGGGCAAATGGTATTCCATGGCTTCAACCAGTGCCTTTATTTCCTGCATTTGATTATGTCTGGAAATTGTAATTCTTACGCCAGTATTCTTTACCGGAACTGCAGGGAAAAGCCCAAGGTTCACATAAAAACCTTCCTTCATCAAACGGTTGACAAAATTATATCCTGTTTTTGGCATCCCTGTACCTATAAAAAATACAGGAGAATTGTTTTTGTCGATGAGTGGCAGATCTGTTCTTGCGACCAATTCATTAAAATATTGAATCTTCTCTTTTAATTCATTTTGAAGCTGGTAAATTTCTGTACTCAAATGTATATTCGCCGATGCAGTTGCAGCCGCCACAGATGCTGGCTCCAGTTGTGCGGAAAATGTAAGCGGTCCTCCAAATGTTTTTATTTCATGGTACATTTTTTTATTGGAACAGACCAGCACTGATCCACTGGCCCCAAATGTTTTGCTCAAGGTTCCAAAAAGCAGCATGTTTTCAGAAAGTTCGTCAAGTTCGCTTAGGACATAGCCTGTGCCATTCTTTCCTATCCAGCTCATGCCGTGAACATCATCGAAATATAAATGCAGTTGGGGATATTTTAGGCTCAATGCTTTTAATTCCTTTATTGGAGCATAATCTCCGAACATGGAATAGATGCCATCGGCCATATACCAGATTCTTTTTCTGCCATTTGAAAGCGCTTTGATTTTATCCTCCAACATGTTCAGATCATTATGACGGATCATCTCAATTGGTACACTTCTTGTTTTTAACACTTTGGCAGCACTCTGTACGCTCCAATGTACTTGATGATCCAAAATGATAGCATCCTGATCTTTTACTGCGCTTGGGATGACCCCTAAGTGTCCTAAAGTACTATTCTTTGTGATAACCACTGGATTTTGGTACATCTCCGTAACTTTTTCCTCCAATTCCTTATAAAGAGGATTGGAAATGTAAGATTTGGATAATGGAAATTGTGTGCCGTATTTGCGAATAGCCTTTATGGCAGCCTCCTTTAACCTGGGTTCTTGTTCCAGACCAAGATATCCAGTGGTTCCAAAATGAAATAGTTCTCTGTTTTTCACACTTATTTTTCTTCCGGAAAAACTTTTTCCTTCCGCATATAAATGAAGCACACCTTCATTTATTGCATCTGTAAACACGTCATTTACAGAGTCTAAAAAGTTGTTGTGTTGTATTTTTGCCATGTTATTGATTTTATTAGATATAGAATTTAAGGTCTTTTGGGGGATATTGGAGGTTGGAAGGGTACCATAATCCGTTTTAGTCAAATTTTACTCCGTTTTAGACTAAGATTAATCCCTATAAGTCAATTCATAATCCGTTTTAGACAAAAGTGGCTATTTTAATTTTTTTAACTTTAGAGTGAAAAACCAGTTTTCTAATAATTGAGATCATGTTTATGGAAAATGAATATGCGACCTATACGATAAAGGATGGTATCCTTCATGTTGAATATAAAAATGTCAATTTGGATTTGTCGGCGGCGATCAGCATTGTTGAGGATAGATTCGCGCTACAGAAAGGGCAAAGCATTCCAGTACTATGTGATATTCGTAGGGTAAATGGGATCAATAGGACAGCACGTATCTATTTGTCTATAGAAGGCTCATCATTTATTAACGCCGTGGCATTTATTGTGGAGGCACCTGTTTCAGATATGTTTTCAAAATTTTATTTACGCAGCAGTAAGCAAACAATACCTACAATGGTTTTTACAATGATAAGTGAAGCTTTAATGTTTTTAAAAAAATATAAGTGATAAATGAAATTAAATGTCTAATAAATAAATAGTTAATTATGGGAGAGTACAACAAACAACGTGTAGTAAATATTCATAACATGATTTTGGAAATGGCCTCAGGCAATTTTCATTATCAAATTGAGCGTTCTTCAAAGGATGATGACCTTGAATCAATTGTTGTGGGTTTGAATATGTTAGCTGAAGAGCTTGAGGCAAACATGATCCATCAGGGTTTTGCTAATACCAATACGTCAGTAATCGATATTGTAAAGATGAGTTTCATATTGGATGAGAATGGTGTGGTTGAAATGAGCAACGGTCAAGCAGGCAAGATGCTCTCTCTGCCATTGTCAGATATCGTTGGGAAGTTATTCGAAGAATTTCTGACAGATGATTCTAAGACCCTTTGGAAAAATAAATGTATAAGCAAAACCAATAAACCAAAGCTTGAAGGTTCTGTTCATTTGGTCTTTAAACAAAAAAATAGTCTTGAGGTTCCTAAAGTTGTGCACTTTACCACCTTTAATGATAGGGAAAATGAAGCCAAAAAAATATTGATTACCGTGGTTCAACATTCCAATTACCAGAAAAAGTTGAAATCGAAATTAAAGAAAAAGGTCATTAATGGAAAATACCAACGCGTGTTAAACGATACAAGTTTACTATCCAAAAAAAATAAAATGGTGTTGACCTATGGAGATATCCAAAAGATTAGGGCTGCA
>JBARDR010000531.1:0-2499 GCA_049795335.1 Gelidibacter sp.
GTATGAAATTCGTTATCTTTTTTTTCTTTTTGTCAGTGGTTGCCATAGGTCAGACGGATCTTGAAAAAGCTGAGCAATTCTTAGCTGACAAACAATTTACAAAAGCACAAGACCTTATGGTTTCTTATGTCAAGAATCATCCTGATCGGCGGAAGGCAATTGAATTGTTGGGGGATATATACGGCCATCAGAAAAAATGGGATGAGGCTATTGAGAATTATAAAATCTTGGTGGATTTAAGTCCTAAATCTGCCAATTATCATTATAAATATGGTGGTGCTTTGGGTATGAAAGCGCTTTCAATCAGTAAAATAAAAGCCGTGGGAATCATAGGTGATGCGAAGCATGAATTTATAACGGCCGCCGATCTTGATCCGAAACATATCGACACCCGATGGGCGTTGGTTGAATTGTATATGCAGTTACCTGGAATCATTGGCGGTAGCAAAAGTAAGGCGCTCAAATATGCGGACGAATTGCAAAGTCTGTCCAAAGTCGATGGCTATTTGGCCAAAGGTTATATTTATGAATATGACAAGGAATTTTTTTCTGCAGAAAAGTATTACAAGCTTGCTATTACGGAAGGTGGTTCTTTAGTTTGTTATGAGAAATTGACCAACTTATATGAACATCAGAAGCAATACGATAAAGCGATTGCCAATATGGAAGCTGCTTATAGTAAGCATAAACAAAATCTCTTAAATTATCAGATTGGAAAATTGTCTGCAGATTATAACGTGCAATTAGATAAAGGGAAAACGCATTTAAGGACTTACCTTAAAAATTATTCTCAGTTAGATGAGATGCCAAAAGCTTGGGCGAATTATCGATTTGCACAGGTTTACAAACTTCAAAAAAAGAAAGCGGATTCTTTAAGATGTATTGAACTTGCTATTGGTGAGTTGCCTAAAGAAGAGTCGTTTAATAAGGAGAAGACGACGATTTTAAGTTTGAAGTGATTTTCAGTCTTCAGTTGGTAGTCCTCAGTCTTTAGTCAGCCACAGATTGATTATCAATTCGTTTAAATTTTACAAATATTTTTTTTAGCCACCAATGTTTTTTTAGTGGGTAGTTTATCCCACAAAATCTTTCGGCAGTTCATATCAAAAAAACTATCTTTGATCCTTTCAAAATTAGACTATGAACGCACATTTTATAGCTATTGGTGGCAGTGCCATGCACAATCTCGCCATAGCTTTACACAATAAAGGTTATCAAGTAACAGGAAGTGATGATGAGATTTACGAACCTTCAAAATCGAGATTAAAGCAGAAAGGTTTATTGCCAGATAGCTTTGGTTGGTTTCCTGAAAAAATTAATATTACGATCGATGCGGTTGTTTTAGGAATGCATGCCAAAGCAGACAATCCTGAGCTTTTAAGAGCACAAGAACTCGGCTTAAAAATTTATAGTTATCCTGAGTTTTTATATGAACAATCCAAACATAAAACCCGTGTGGTCATTGGTGGAAGTCATGGTAAAACAACCATTACGTCCATGATTCTTCATGTAATGCAGTATCACGATATTGAAGTGGATTATATGGTGGGCGCACAATTGGAAGGTTTTGAGGTCATGGTAAAGTTGACTGATGACAATGATTTTATTGTTTTGGAAGGCGATGAATATTTGAGTTCTCCGATTGACCGACGTCCAAAATTTCATTTGTACAAACCCAATATTGCCTTATTAAGTGGAATTGCTTGGGATCATATCAACGTATTTCCTACTTACGAAGGTTATGTGGAACAGTTTGAGATTTTTGTAGATACCATCGTCAAAGGTGGCAGTATTACTTATAATGAAGAAGATTTGGAAGTCAAAAAGGTAGTGGAAGCTTCTGAAAACACCATCCGAAAATTGCCTTACCACACGCCAGAATATACCGTTGAAAATGGCCAAACGCTTTTGGAAACTCCAGATGGTCCATTGCCAATTGAAGTTTTTGGTCAACATAATTTGAACAATCTCGCTGGTGCGAAATGGATTTGCCAACACATGGGTGTTGATGAGGACGATTTTTACGAAGCTATTGCTAGTTTTAAAGGTGCGAGTAAACGTTTGGAAAAATTAGCAGAAGGCAAAAAAAGTATTGCCTTTAAGGATTTTGCGCATTCGCCAAGTAAAGTGAAGGCTAGTACAAATGCAGTAAAAGAACAATTTCCGGATAGAAGCGTTGTAGCCTGTCTGGAATTGCATACCTACAGTAGTTTGAACGCCGATTTTTTAAAGGAATATAAAGGTACGTTGGATTCGGCGGATGTTGCTGTGGTCTTTTATTCGGCACATGCCGTGGAAATTAAAAAACTAAAGGAAGTTACCCACGATCAAATTGCGCAAGCTTTTGAACGCGACGATTTGATTATTTATACGAATCCTGACGATTTCAAGAACTTTTTGTTTTCGCAAAGTTTTGAAAATAAAGTGTTGCTGTTAATGAGTTCAGGAACTTATGGAGGCTTGAATTTTGAAGAAGTCAAAAGTCTAATAGTCTAGTGA
>JBARDR010000532.1:0-2235 GCA_049795335.1 Gelidibacter sp.
ATGGAAAAGTGTCCTTTGATGCGGATGCTCAAATTTCGGGCGATCTGCAAATTCCTAAAATTGACATCAAAGCCACTTTTGGCTCTGCCACCGATATCACTTACGTACTGCATTCTGCCGCTGTAAATATTGAAGAACGCGACGGCGTGGTGATTTTCGTAAATCGCGAAGATCCAGATGACATTTTAACCAGAACAGAAGAAAAAACAGCCACCATCACCGGGTTTGACATGAATGCTTTATTGAAGATTGGAAAAGAGGCTGCGGTCACCATCGTTATCGATGAGTCCACCGGCGATAATTTTAAAGTATCTGGAGCGGGCGATTTAACCTTCAATATGAAACCTAATGGCAATATGTCGCTTGCGGGTGTTTACGAAGTTTCGAGTGGCCATTATGAGATGAACCTTTATAATATTGTTAATCGAAAATTTAATCTTGTTTCGGGCAGTCGCGTAACCTGGTCTGGCGACCCATTTGATGCCAAACTCGATGTCAAAGCGCTTTATGAAGTGAAAACCTCAGCCTCAGCTTTGATGGCACCCACCACGTCTGGCTTGGATGATGCCTCCAAAGGAAAATTCCGTCAGGTGCTCCCCTTTTATGTCTATCTCAATATTGATGGAGAATTGACAGTACCAAAAATAGCCTTCAGTCTTGACATGCCATCCGATAACCAAGGCGCAATCGGCGGACAAGTATATGGCCGAGTGCAGCAGCTTAACCAACAGGAAGACGAACTGAACAGACAGGTGTTTTCATTATTGGTATTGAACCGTTTTTACCCGGACCCAGGAAGTGATGGTAGCGCAGGCGGCGTGGCAACCATAGCCAGAGACAACCTAAATGACGCCGTTTCTGACCAGCTTAATATGTTCTCTGATAAATTATTGGGCAACAGTGGTTTCGAACTTAATTTTGGCTTGGACAGTTTTACAGATTACCAAGGAAGCAGCCCACAAGATCGCACCCAATTAGATGTTGCTGCAAAGAAAAAACTTTTCAATGATCGCTTAATCGTAAGCGTGGGGAGTGAAGTTGACGTTCAAGGTAGCAGTCCCACAGGTGAAGACACCCCGATTATTGGCAATGTGAGCATTGAATATCTTTTAACAGAAAATGGCCGTTACAGAATCAGAGGTTTTCATAAAAACGAATATGAAAACGTCATTGACGGACAGACTGTAGTAAGTGGAATTGCATTGATATTTACTCAGGAATTTAATAAGTTTAAAGAGCTTTGGGAAGGATTATCAAAAGGATTAACCACCGCTGAAAAAGAAGAAAGAGCAAAGTTAAAGGCCATAAAAAAGGCACAAAAGGCAGAAGAAAAAAGCATTATGGATAGCATCGATGAAGAGAAGAAGCAATAACTAAATCCTCGTTCCATCAAAAAAGCAGTCCGATAGCACACGTAAAAACATTGAACTTGAAACGATACCTAAAATACATCCCTATTCTCCTTTTCATTTTTGGAAGCTTCTACTCATGCAGTATCTCCAAATATATTCCGGAAGGCGAACGTTTATACACAGGCGCAAAGTTAAAAATTGAATCCGATTCCATTATCAAATATGAAGACCGCTTAAAAGGCGAACTCGAAACTGTCATGCTCCCAGAGCCCAACTCAAAAATACTAGGAATAAATCTAGGTCTTTATTATTACTATAAAAACCAAAAAGAACATCCAGGGTTCATCAATCGTTGGCTCTATAAAAAACTGGGACAAAAACCCGTCTATCAATCTGCTGTAAAAACTTTTGACGTTGAAGAATTGTTAATCAACCGACTTGAAAACAGAGGTTTTTTCTATAGCACGGCAACTTCTAAATTTAAAGAATCAGATAAAAGAGCTTCCGTCACTTACACCGTCAAAGTACCGAACCCATATCGGATGGAAACCTATCAAGTGGACTCCTTACCTGCCCCAATAGATGCAGAAATTGAGGAACTCGTCAAAAATTCTCGCATTAGAAAAAACATGCGCTTCGATTTACCTCGCATGAAGTTGGAACGTCTTCGCATCGATGCTGAACTTAAAAAACGAGGCTATTACAATTTCAATGAAGGCTTTCTGATTTTTGAAGCAGACACTAATAGATATGACAACAAAAAATTCGATTTATTTCTCAAATTAAAAAATGCGGTTCCTCAAAAATCTATCGTGCCTTATAGGATTTCTAAGGTAAACATTTATCCAAGTTACGAAATCTCCGATTCCATTCAAGCAACCAC
>JBARDR010000533.1:0-1627 GCA_049795335.1 Gelidibacter sp.
GGATATCAGTTCAAAAAACTCCGGGTTGAAAATCGGGTTAAACTCAGGATTGCGAGTAGCTGATCCTGATGACGTAACTACATTTTCTGTGGGAGTGGATTTGAAAGGTCAATATTTGGTAACGCCTAATTTCGGTATTGGATTAGCAACAGGTTATAATCATTTTTTTGATGATAATGGATCTTATGAATTCGGTCTTGTTCCTGCAGCTGCATTTGCCAGATATTACTTTAAACCAAAGGGTTTATTTTTAGGCGTTGATTTTGGTTATGGATTCTTAATTAATGTTGACAACAACGACGGTGGTCTTTATGTAAATCCTCAAATAGGCTATCATAACAGAGATTGGAATTTTTATGCCTACTACCAAAACACATTTGCTGAAAATGATATAGATATTCAGGTGCTTGGCATCGGTGCCACCTACAACCTGAGATTTTAATCTCCGATTTTGAATAAATTAAAAAAGAGCAGTTTTTACTGCTCTTTTTTTTATGAACTAAACGCCAATAGCCTTACTTTTGTAACGCTTAAAACTTCTAATATTTCTACTAAAATGAATACCATCACAGACACCAATTTTAATTTTCCAGGACAAAAAAGCCTTTATAAAGGTAAGGTCAGAGAAGTTTATAATATCAATGACAATCTTTTGGTCATGGTTGCAACCGATCGTTTGAGTGCTTTTGACGTGGTAATGCCGAAGGGAATTCCTTATAAAGGACAGATTCTGAATCAAATTGCGACGAAGTTTATGGCGCAAACTCAAGATTTGGTACCGAATTGGTTGATTGCAACGCCAGATCCTAATGTGGCGGTTGGTCATTTATGTGAGCCATATAAAGTTGAAATGGTAATTCGGGGCTATATGTCTGGTCATGCAGCTCGTGAATATAAGGCTGGTAAACGTATATTATGTGGAGTGCCACTTCCTGAAGGCCTGAAAGAAAACGATAAGTTTCCCGAACCTATTATCACACCTGCCACTAAGGCTGAAATGGGAAATCATGATGAGGATATTTCCAGGGAAGAAATCCTTAACCGTGGTATCGTCAGTGAAGCGGATTATTTGGTTTTAGAAGATTATACGCGCAAACTTTTTCAAAGAGGATCGGAAATTGCACAAAGCAGAGGTCTGATTTTGGTGGATACCAAGTATGAGTTTGGTAAAACAAAAGATGGTAGAATCGTGTTGATTGATGAAATCCATACGCCAGATTCTTCGCGTTATTTTTATTCCCATGGCTATCAAGATCGTCAGGACAATGGCGAGTTGCAAAAGCAATTATCTAAAGAGTTTGTACGCCAATGGTTGATTTCTAATGGGTTTCAAGGATTGGAAGGACAGGCTGTTCCTGAAATGAGCGATGCTTATATCGAAACGGTTTCTGATCGCTATATTGAACTTTATGAAAAGATAATGGGCGAGCCGTTTGTGAAAGCAGATGTGAATCACATTCAGGAGCGCATCAAAACTAACGTGGAGCGCTTTTTATCAGAACAGCATTAATCGGTTGGATCCGGTTTTTTTAACCCGAGTGTTTTGCGTTTTATTAAGCGCATAAATTTTCTGAGTTGCTTATAGATAAAGGCGTTGGTTTTTCCAATATGGAACACAATCAAGCAC
>JBARDR010000534.1:0-2040 GCA_049795335.1 Gelidibacter sp.
GTATAAACAGGTCCTGAATTTTGAATATCTTTTTTAATTTTACTAGTGTTAACCATGCCTGTAAAAGTAAAACTGCCATTGTTGGTGGAGGCTGCTTTGTATCCAGCAGCGGCTTTAAGAACACCCTTTTCGGTATTGGTATATAGCGTAAATCCGCCTGTGATTTTATTAAAGGGTCCAAATAAAAACAAAGAGTTCATAGAGTTGCTCGCAATATTTGGATTTACTGCACGCAACGCTTTAAACGATTCTCCAGTTAAAGGCGCTGAAATGAGGACTTCATTACGGGTCACACCCATACCATTTTTGGTTTGTACTTGGCGTTGATATTTGGCAGTTCCTCTAACCAAACCATAGACTATCAAACTTGAATAGTTTTCTGAATCAGATTTTAAAGTTAGGTTGTTTGATGTTTCTAAATCTCCGTTGACTGTAATAGAACCCGTTTTTTCTATAATAATACCTGCTTCTCCACTGATATTTAAGTTTCTCACTTTTACGTTGTTCGCCTCAGTATACATACCGTTTAAAATTAAAGTATTTTTGTTGCCGGTTTGAGCGTTAGGAGGATGCGGTGTCCATTTGCCATTACTGTAAAGTAAGCCATCGTATGTGAGATTCCCTGCCAAGCGGATGCCCGTATTGCCTAATCCAAGGACTTTCCCTAAACCACCTTCTATATCCACAGTTCCTAGTGGGCCAAGCATACCAATATTTGCAGAATAGCCATACAGTCTAAAGGTTATGGTTCCTCCTGGCTCAGAGTTAATTTTTGTTTTAATAATAGGTGATTGTCCCGAATTACTTACTTTATCATTCGAATAAATGTCAGATTTAAAATTATCTAAACTTGTTCTTATTTTGATTTTAGCAGGCCCGTTTCCAGTAAAGAAGTGAGACATTCCATCAGGGTCTCTGTCATAGTTAATTTGTAACTCAGTAATATTGATGATGTACCCCGGGTCGGCCGTAATAGACCATTGAATATAGCTATTGACATCCAGTTTTTCACCGGTGGCCCAATTGCCACTATTAAATGTGGTGCCATTTGCAACGGTAAGTGCAGGGCCTCTGGTTATTGCTTCAGCGGTTATGTTTGGTACAGTTGCGGTTGCTGGTGTTTTGGTGCCCGAAAATGCGGCAATATCTTGACCAATTGTAGGTATGGATATGAGTAAAGCAAATATTATTGTAATGCTCCTTTTCATTAGGGCTTTTTATAATGAATTAATCAATTTCATATGAGTGTAATGAATAACGATAAGATAAGTTTTTTAGTTTAATTCATTGAACTGAAAAACAGGTCTCCATATATATCGTTACAAAAATACGTTATGCTATCAAATAAAAAAATCCAATCATTTTCAAATTCGTTTTATTATGTTTTTTATGCAATGCTTAATTCTTCATGGATGGTAGTTGTTAAGGTTTTTAAAAAATTTAAATTCCTCCTTTTATAATCAAAGTGTGTCTTTTTACATTTAGAAAAAATGCAGAGACTTTAAATCAATATTCAATTATTAGGAATACTAATGTTCCATAACATTAGTGTCCCTAATTTTACAGACAGTTTCCTATCTTTGAAAATCAACATAATCTAAAAAAACAACCGCCATGCCTTGGTACGTACTCATCACAAAACCTAAATATGAACTTAAAGTTGCTCAGCGTCTGCTTGAAAATGGTTTTGAAATCTGTCTTCCAACCCGAGTGGAGATCAGGCAATGGAGCGATCGTAAAAAGAAAGTCACTGTTCCTTTATTGCCCTCTATGATCCTGATTAACATTTCAGAAAAGGACCGTTCGCTGGTTTTTACAGTTCCTGGCGCGCTTCGTTATCTTTTTTGGTTGGGTAAGCCTGCCATTGTTCCCACAGAAGAAGTTGAGTTGCTCAATGAAATTACAACTAAAAAACAACAGGTTTTGTCTACAGAAAAGATAGACATCGGACAGGAAATTAATTTGGATAAGTTTGGCTTATCCGCTAAAAAAGGCACGGTTAAATATGTTTCAGGAAATCAATGTTGGGTGGTGCTGCAT
>JBARDR010000535.1:0-2388 GCA_049795335.1 Gelidibacter sp.
CTTGAATAGCCCATATTCTCTACAAAGGGTTTTATGAATAAATTCGTAAGAATCTTGTATTTTATTATTATCTCTGTAGATGTCTTCTCCAAACATATCTTTGATTATATGAACTACTTTTACTCTGAATCCGTTTGGGATTTTATCATAAGTGAAAATTTCAGGAATTTCTCCTCTTAATCTTTTTTGTCTTTTTGAAAATAGGTCAAATATTGGCATTGTTTTCGGTGTTGTTTTGTATTGTGCCTAACTAGTATATACAGACAAAATAAGTGCTATTAATCACTTTTCACAGCGGGTAACAGCCATCTCGCAATCCACTAATTCAGTCACAATATATACCATATCTCCTAAACTTCAACCCAATTAATATGCAAGTTATCATCTAGCTATTAACAATTTATAACGATAATGCTTTGCTATACCCAACCCTCCTCCCACATTCCTCCCAAAAAATCGCATTTAAAGAACCCACACCCGAACCATTGTCGAACAAAACTGGGAGAAAACCCCTCTAAAACGCTCCAAATCGGACAAAACCAGACAAAAACGGACAAAAGCGGACAATACCAGACAAAACCGGACATTACGCGACAACCTGTTGTTTTGCAGTGTATTGTGTTCTACTTTGGTCAAAATGTTTAAATCTAAATTAACTTAAATCAGAAAAATTATGGCAACATTCGACAAAGGAATCCTGGGTGGATTCTCCGGAAAAGTTGGTAACGTGGTAGGTGCACGTTGGAGAGGTAAAAACGTGATGCGCAGTTTACCGCAACGGGGCAATTATGTCCCAACAGAAGAGCAGCTGATACAGCGCGAAAAATTTTCGGCGGTGATCAAGTTCCTCACGCCTCTAAAGCCTATTGTAGGCAAATATTTTGGCAAGAGCCAGGCCTACAAGTCCATTTATAACCTGGCAACGTCCTACCATTTGAGGGAGGCTCTGGAGGAGGTGAACGGGGCGTACGTTATCAATTATCCCAAAGTATTGATCAGTAAGGGCGAGTTGCGTGGCATTATTGATCCTGTATTGACGCCTGTTGCGGGGCAGATCCTGCAACTCAGTTGGACCGACAACAGTGGTCAGGGCTATGCCAATGAGACCGATCAGATCATGGTGGCGGTGTACAGTCCCATGGCCGATTTGTACCAGCTGTATATGGCGGTGGCCCGCCGTGACCTTGGCGGTACAAGCCTGGCGCTGCCGGCCTTTATGGAGGCCCTGGAGGTGGAGGTATGGGCAACTTTTGTGACGGCCGACGGTAAAAGTGCTGCCACTAGCAATTACCTTGGCGCCGTTATGGTGACTTAATTGTAGGTTTGGTTTTTTAATTGAAACCGCCCAAGTGATACAGGCCATGTATTGCTTGGGCGGTTTTGCTATGAATCGGTCTGGAGGTAAAGATGGGGCTTAACCTCTGCAAGGTGATGTGGGGCGTAAAACGTGTGGCCCCTAGTCGGTGTCTATAAAATTGTGTTCAATCCTGTTAATGAGTAATTTGTTGACCAGGTTGAGCGGATACAAAACGGTGCCACCAACTTTTGAACTTGGTATTTGACGTGTTTTGCGCCAGCGTAACAGGGTGCGCTCACTCACTCTAAAATAGCTCATGATCTCAGCGGTATTTAGCCATTCTTCATTGTTGGGCAACACCAATTGGGTCTGGGGTTGCAGGTCGGGTTTGGCGTTAGGCGCATTGGCCTTTGCAGGAGTTTTGCGTTTCATAGGTTCGATTTGGAACTTGGTCAATTTGAATAGTCAAGGTGTTTTTCTCAAAACCATGAAAATTTTGTGGCAAATTTTGTTTTTGGGCACACCTATCTTTTTGTTGCTGTGATCCGTACTCAAATAGTTATATAGATTATTAATTAAATCCTGTTGTAGTTATGCAAAGAAAGAAGATTAAAAGATCACTTTTTCATGTGAAAATTGCTCATTAGCCATTAGTGTTTAATGTTTTTTTAAACGATTTAAATGCCGGGGATTTACACAATCATGGGATTAATTTTACTTTACAGATTTATTCTTGAATTCTAAAGATATAAAAATTAGATTCAGTACTTTAGTCGATAGAAATTCAAAAAAATCTGTGCTTAACAAAGAGACCTTCAAAGATTTGTTTATTGCCCTTTACCCTCGGCTTATTTCTTATAGCTTTAAATCTGTCCAAGAAAAATTCTCCGCGGAGGAAATCGTAGAGGATTGTTTTGTAATCTTATGGGAAAGACGCGAATCTTTAGCTCATATTGATGATATTAAGCCTTATTTATATATAATGGTAAGGAACGCATCTCTTAAATATTTAGAAAAAAGTAAAAAGATTATTCCTCTAAATAAAAAGCACCACGATTCGGAAATAATGATAGAAAATGATATTATAGAAG
>JBARDR010000536.1:0-1747 GCA_049795335.1 Gelidibacter sp.
GTTTAGTATCAACAAAAATCACACTTATAGCACAATTATTCTTAACCAAAACCACATACATAATTGGGCAAATTGTGCAAAAAGTAACTTTGACCATTGTTTTCTTTCTTATTTTAACTCCTTTAGCACTTCTCTCTAAAATTTTTGGCAAGAAGGATATCATAATGTTAAAGAACAATTACGACAGTACTTTTTTAGATAGGGATGAAAAGATTGAAAAATCTTACTTTAATAAACTATGGTAGTGAATTGTTCTTGTCAACTTTACCCAAACTTTCGCAATACAATAAAAATCAGATATTGAAATGATTGTTCAAATTAATTTCATCTGTATTTTTCAAATTATTGCCAACGGTTCTCTGCTTTCAAAAGTGCCGAAAACCAAATCACTTTATTAATTACCATAGCCACCAACAATTTAGAAGCGCTCCATTAAGATGGCAGAGCCATCCAAAATTCAGTTAAAACTCCAGGATAATAACTCAAAAAAAGCCCTTCTTAAGGGCTTAAATCGGTTTTTAGTGATTTATGCAATTGTTATGTATTCGATTATCCTTAGGTCTGTTTTAACCCAAATCTTTTGTTACGTCTGTTAGTGACAGGTTTTATATTTGTTGCTATATATCTTCCAATTCAATTTAATTTCTGATATTTTTTCGTACTCTGTGATTTTTTGCATTATCGACTTTTTGTGTTCGGCACCAATTAAAAACACTCCTTGATTATATTGATTTTCTTTGCTGTAATCATAAATATTCTGAAGCATTGCGTTTTCGCGATTATCGTATTGTTCTGCTTGAAATAAATTGTAAATATTGAGTAACCTATTCTTCTGAATTTCAGATTCTATAATGTTTTTTTCTATTATCTTTTTTCTATCTAAAAATTCTAAAAAAATATTGCTGTTGAGAAAATGAAAACCTTCTTGTTCAATAAAAACATCTCTTTCATTGTCTAATTTTTTATAATCATCGTTTTTGAAGAAAGTAAGAAACATAAATGAAATTTCGTCTTCGAATTCAACTAATTTTTGTCTTAAATCAATATCGACAGGAATAATTTTAATATTATAATTTTCCTTATATCTTTTTATGGATTTTACTTCAAGTGGTATTATTGGAAGGGGCTGATTTCGAAGAATTTTGTTAGCATAATACATATCAAATGAATCACTATAATACATATCCGATAAATAGATAGGCAATTCATCAAAAATTACTTCTGGATGTATTTCTTCGAGAATTTTATGCAATTCTGATGAATTACATTGCCCAATTTCCGAATGTATAGTACTAATTAGAGTTATATTATACATTTTCAAATCAGTTAATTAATTTGTTTTTAACAGTGTTTTCCTCTTTTGCGCCAAATTTGCCACTAACGTTTGGGGGCTTTGCGTTCGGGCGGGTTTCGGAGCACAAAGTTTCAATTTATTACAAAAGTTCATTAGAAGCACAAAGCTCCAAGTTTACACGTTAACCCGCCTGACGCAAAATTCGTGTTAGCCGATGTTTTTCTCTTCCGAACGTAAGCTGTCAAATATATTCTTTATTATTTCGTTGTCAATGTCACTTTGTTTAGGTTGGGGAATATTCTCTTCTGCATTCCAATCAAATTCATCTTCTGCTTCCTTTTTATTTTCAATTTTTGATTCAATTGATTGTTTGTATTTTAAGTATGGGATGTTATATTTTTCCGCTCTACTTATAACCTCTAATAATATATCTTCTAAATAATCATCCTCAAC
>JBARDR010000537.1:0-10243 GCA_049795335.1 Gelidibacter sp.
GTGATGCATTAATTTAAATAGAGTCCTATGAATGCTGAGAAATCTATAAGTTTTTTATGGAAGTTAAGATCGAAAATCAAGTTTTAACTTAGCCCTGATTCAAAAATGATCATTTAAAACCAAGTAAACGATAGCGTTTTTTTGAGATTTAAAGAAGTGAGATGATGCTCAGCACATTGACTGGTTATATTTCGGAAGATAGAGACTGATCACACATCTCAAGATGCTTAGTTTTTCCGTTGATTTTTTAAATAACCGTTTTCCATTGATCAGATTCGGCAAAGTCTTTAATAACGCGATTGCGTTCTAAAAGGAATTTTGTCATGTAATTTATTAGGAATAATTGATCGGCTAATTTTCCCAAAAGCCCAAAAGGAGATGCATAGTCAAAGACATCCGTCATTAAGGTGCTATTGGCATCATCTTTAAAATGATGTTCATGTTTAAAGCTTTTGAAAATTCCCGAGACCATTTCGTCCACAAAGAAATCTGGTGCCTTAAATGCGGTGATTTTTGAAGTTAATATATTGTAAACACCAAAATGTTTGGCGCGCCAGGTAACGGATTCGTTGAGGTCGATGAGGCCATGAGTTTTTCCGGAAATGACCGTTTCATTAGAAATTTGAGTTGATATTTTATGCAGATCAATGCTGCGAGCCAAATCAAAAACGATGCTTTTATCTGCTTTTATTAAGGTGTTTAAAATGATTTTTGGCATTCAGAAGGTAATTGAAACTTACAAATCTCTGTAAACAATGATGTTTTCAAAAGCAAAACCTTTATAGTTTTTCTTATGTCTTTTTTCGACCTCATAATAATGAGAGTCAAAGAAAGGAAAAGCAGTAATGCTTATGTCAGATTTGAGAACTTCAAATCCATTGCTCGTTGCTCTTGACTCCATAATGCGGAGTAGTTTTGAGCCGATCGTACGCCTTTGGAAATCTTTGTGCACATAAAGACCATCTAGAGAAAATCCGTTTTTTAAATAGGCGAAACCTGCAATTTGACCTTTGAATTCGGCGACCAAAAAATAGAGGTTTTCAATGCGGTCTTTCCATTCTTCAAGGTCATCCGCCCCTGAGGACCAGACTTCAATTTGTTTTTCGGAATAATCTTTACTGTTTACGGCACGAATGGTATCCCTGAAAATTGTTGTGATTTCTGGTAAATCTTCTAATGTTGCCTGTCTAATTTGTATCATAATTATAATCTAAAAATGCCTCCTAAACTAAAAACGCTCGCTCCATAGAAAAAATGTTGTGAGGCGCTTTCGCTAGGATTAAGTGTTGTTCTGATATCGCCCATATTGATGTAGCCTCCTCTCAGATCGCCTTGAATAAAAAAGTGCTTAAAGAAGGTTAAATTCAAGCCTGCGCTTAATGAAACACCATAACCTGCAACATGAAATTCGTCATACCGGTTTCTGTCAAAAAGCGTGGTATTAGTTTTTGGATAGAGGATACCGGCACCAATGCCTTCCGTGATATTGACTTGAAATTTATCGGTATTTTGAATGCCGAATAATGAAGAAATATCATCATGTCGCGCAAATTCAAGATAGACATAATTTAAGCCGTCGGTATGTTCAAATCTTAAAAACTCTTCAGAAACCAAAAAGTTATGGTTCTCATAAATGCCATTAAATATTGCTCCTACATCATCTGCCGGCAAATCAATATAACCATCAATCACTCTGTTTTTATTGGAATCCATGACATATTTCATGTGGTCCACACCAAGGGCTATGCTGTAATGATCTGAAATAAAATAGCCAATTTTAAAATTGGTTTGCGGGATGGTCATACGGCTCGGATTTACATAATCAATATGCCAACCTTTGGGTTTATCATGCGCGGTGACATCTTTAATGGTAAACTCATAATCAACGCCTTTAAAGGTAATATCTGATTTTGTAAACGCTGCTCTGTTTCCTCCCCAACTCACAAAAACTTTGCCTTTGTTAGAGTCTGTGTATTTAGTAGGCTCAATGAAATCTTGTGAATAACTTTTGAATGTTATCAAAAGAAGAATTACACCTAAAAGAGGTGTTTGAAAATTTTTAAACATTTGTAACTGTTTTATAAAGTATGGACTACTTTTCTTATGGCCACTAAGTTAGTGAGCAATTTTTCCAAATTATCTAAGTGAAGCATGTTCGCACCATCACTTTTAGCGTTCGCTGGATCAAAATGCGTTTCTATAAACAAGCCATCCACATTATTGACGATACCAGCTCTGGCAATGGTTTCGATCATATCTGGTCGGCCGCCCGTAACACCGGTAGATTGGTTAGGTTGTTGCAAGGAGTGCGTAACGTCCAAAATTGTTGGTGCATATTGGCGCATGGTAGGAATGCCTCTAAAGTCAACAATCATATCTTGGTAGCCGAACATGGTGCCTCTGTCGGTTATCCAGACTTTATCATTGCCGGCATCTTTCACTTTTTGAACCGCGTGCTTCATGGCCTCTGGGCTCATGAATTGTCCTTTTTTAAGGTTCACCACTTTTCCGGTTTCTGCTGCTGCGACCACCAAGTCTGTTTGTCTTACCAAAAACGCTGGAATTTGCAATACATCTACATATTCCGCTGCCATTAATGCATCAGAGATTTCGTGGATATCGGTAACCGTTGGGATGTCAAAGGTTTCAGAAACTTTACGAAGTATTTTTAGGGCTTTTTCATCGCCAATGCCTGTAAAGCTATCTATGCGACTGCGATTGGCCTTTTTAAAGCTTCCCTTAAAAACATAAGGAATTTGTAGGTTGTCAGTAATGGTGACCACTTTTTCCGCAATGCGCAGTGCCATGTCTTCACCTTCAATGGCGCATGGACCACACAATAAAAAGAAATTATTGGCGTCTATATGTTTTAGTTTCGGAACGTCGTTAAGATTCATATGTTTTATATTTTAAAAATGCAAAGTTACGTAAAATAATGCGTGGCCGTTTGTCCGATGGATATGTAATTTCAATAATAGAATCGGAAATTCGTATGAAGGCTTCAGTTCTAAAATTTGATGAGCAATGGCAGTGTGATTGAACACTATTTTTAAAATGCTTTCAGATAATTAATTTAAACAAGTAGAGGTGAGATGATTTTTTTTTATGATTTTTTAATTCTTCCAAAATTTTAAGTCTGTAAAAGTGCATCGGTTTTGAGCGAAACTATTTTATTTGCGATCACAAATTAGCTGTGCTATTCTGAAAGTTTATTATGGTTTTATTTTTTCAATGAATTATTAATAGGTTAGCATTTTTAGCGTTAAATCATCAGCTAAAGGTCTGAAATTTAAAAATACAAGACCTTCGAGAGAACTAATAAAAAAAAATAACGTACATTTGCACGCTGAAAAAAACGCACCATATATATGGCTACAATAAAAAATATTGCAATTATCGCCCACGTTGACCACGGTAAAACCACTTTGGTTGATAAAATTATGTATTTCTGTCATACTTTCCGAGAAAGTGAAAACACAGGAGATTTAGTTCTTGATAATGATGATCTGGAACGTGAACGAGGAATTACCATTACGTCTAAAAACGTTGCCGTTAACTATAAGGGAACTAAAATTAACGTC
Source organism: Gelidibacter sp. (assembly GCA_049795335.1). Taxonomy (GTDB): domain Bacteria; phylum Bacteroidota; class Bacteroidia; order Flavobacteriales; family Flavobacteriaceae; genus Gelidibacter. The sequence goes on from JBARDR010000537.1 coordinate 3,582, forward strand.
ATTGATACTCCTGGTCACGCGGATTTTGGAGGAGAAGTTGAACGTGTATTAAATATGGCTGATGGTGTTTTGCTTTTAGTTGATGCTTTTGAAGGGCCAATGCCACAAACCCGTTTTGTACTGCAGAAAGCCATCGATTTAGGATTAAAACCTTGCGTGGTCGTCAATAAGGTCGATAAAGAAAACTGTACACCAGATGAGGTATATGAAAAAGTTTTTGACTTAATGTTTGAACTTGGTGCAGAAGAATGGCAATTAGATTTTCCGGTAGTTTATGGTTCGGCCAAAAACAATTGGATGAGTACAGATTGGAAAACACCAACAGACTCGCTTGAGCCTTTATTGGATATGGTTATAGAACATGTTCCTTCTATTGAAATAGAAGAAGGTACTACTCAAATGTTGATTACATCCTTAGATTACTCAGCATTTACTGGTAGAATCGCGATTGGACGTTTACAACGCGGTATTTTAAAAACAGGAATGAATATTTCTTTGGTAAAACGCGATGGGAAAATCGTGAAATCAAAAGTAAAAGAGCTTTTTGTTTTTGAAGGTGTTGGACGTAAAAAAGTAGATGAAGTACAACCGGGTGATATTTGTGCTTTGGTTGGATTGGAAGGTTTTGATATTGGCGATACTATCGCCGACTTTGAAAATCCTGAAGGTTTAAAAACGATTGCTATTGATGAGCCAACAATGAGTATGTTATTTACCATTAATGATTCGCCTTTTTTTGGTAAAGATGGAAAGTTTGTAACCTCTCGTCATATCAAAGATCGTTTGAACAAAGAACTTGAGAAAAACTTAGCGTTGCGTGTTAGCCCAACGGATAGTGCCGATAAGTTTATGGTATTTGGTCGTGGGGTATTGCATTTATCTGTTTTGATTGAAACCATGCGTCGTGAAGGTTATGAGCTTCAAATTGGTCAGCCACAAGTAATCATCAGAGAAATTGATGGTGTTAAATGTGAGCCCGTTGAAGAAATGACCATTGACTTACCAGAAAACGTATCAGGTAAAGCCATTGAAATGGTAACCTTGCGTAAAGGAGAAATGTTGAGTATGGAAGCTAAAGGCGAGCGTATGTCCCTTCAATTCCACATTCCATCTCGTGGAATCATTGGTTTACGTAACCAATTGTTGACTGCTACTGCTGGTGAGGCTATTATGGCACACCGTTTTCTAGAATACCAACCTCTAAAAGGAGGGATTCCAGAACGTCAAAATGGATCATTGGTATCTATGGAGAAAGGTCAAGCAATTCCTTATTCTATTGATAAATTACAAGACCGAGGTAAGTTTTTTGTTGAACCAGGAGAAGATATTTACGAAGGTCAAGTGATTGGAGAAAACTCTCGTGGCGATGATATGGCGGTAAACGTCACAAAAACCAAAAAACAAAGTAACGTACGTTCTTCAGGTGCTGATGATAAAGCACGTATTTTCCCAGCGATCAAATTCTCATTGGAAGAAGCTTTGGAATATATCCAGAAAGACGAATATGTTGAGGTTACACCACATTTTTTACGTATCCGTAAAATTTTATTGACCGAAACTGAGCGTAAAAGAACTAAGAATAGTTAAGTCCATTCAGACTTGAAATAGTATAAAAAAAGGAATTCCATTTGGAGTTCCTTTTTTGTGTTTTATAGCGAACGCTACAGAAGATAAATTGTTTAGGCTTAAAAGATTAATTTAAAGCCAAATCTAAAGCCTTGACCAAAAATATTGTATTTTGGAAGCGAATTTGAATCATGATCTCATAACCCGCTTTGCTCTTGAACGTTTATTCAGTTGAAATTTACCAGCCTAAATTCAAGTCTGTTTGGAATACTTTTGTGTCCCAATCCAAAAATGCTACGTTTTTATTTCAACGAGATTTTATGGAGTACCATCAGGATCGGTTTGAAGACTTTTCCTTAATGGTTTTTAAGAAGGAGAAATTGGTTGCTTTATTGCCAGCGAATAGCGTTGGCAATGAATTGCATTCGCATCAAGGATTAACCTATGGCGGTTTGTTATTGCCAAAAGATATTCGGTTTGAAATTGTTTTGAAAAGTTTTGAAGCACTTTTGAAATTTTTGCATAAAGAAAAAATCACCATACTTTACACCAAAGAAATCCCGTCAATTTATTGTCATGGTCCTTCAGAAGAAATTCGTTATTTGAATTTTATTTTAAAAGCCGAATTAGTAAGAAGAGATACACTTTCAGTAATTGACAATCAGAATAAACTTAAGTTTTCAAATAGCCGTCTCGAAGGCGTCAAACGAGCCAATAAGCACGAATTGAAAATTGTAAATGATGATGATTTTGAAATGTTTTGGAATTCAATTCTCAAGAGCAATTTGAAAAAGAAACATGACGCAAGTCCGGTGCATTCGCTGAAGGAAATTTTATATCTAAAGCAGAAATTTCCAAATAACATAAAACAATTCAACGTTTACCACGACGACCAAATTGTGGCAGGAGCTACTATTTTTGAAACCAAAAACGTTGCGCACTGTCAATATATTTCTGGCAATGAGGATAAAAACACCTTAGGTAGTTTGGACCGCCTACATGAACATTTGATCAATGTCGTTTATGCTGATAAGCGGTATTTTGATTTTGGGACATCCAATGAAAATAAAGGTAAAAATATTAACGAAGGACTTCAATTTTGGAAAGAAGGATTTGGAGCCCGAACACTAACACAGGACTTTTATAAAATAGAGACTAAAAACTATCCGGAATTAAAAACGGTTCTCAAATGATAAAGTTTTTAGATCTCCATAAAATCAACGCGCGTTTTCAAATCGATTTTCAAGAGCGGTTTAAGGTTTTCTTAGATACTGCGAATTATATTTTAGGCAGCGAAGTTGAACGATTTGAATCTGACTTTGCAACTTATTGTGGTGCCAAATACTGCATCGGTACCGCCAACGGATTGGATGCCTTAACCTTGATTTTTAGGAGTTATATCCACTTGGGGAAGTTAGAGCTTAATGATGAAGTGATAGTTCCTGCCAACACCTATATTGCTTCGATTTTAGCAATCATCAACGCGGGTTTAAAACCCGTTTTAGTGGAGCCAGATCTGGAAACCTATAATATTTCTCCAAATGAAATTGAAAAACATATTTCCCCAAGTATCAAGGCAATATTAGTAGTGCATCTGTATGGTCAGTTGGCCAATATGGAAGCCATTAACACCCTTGCAAGTTCACATAATATATTGGTTATTGAAGATGCGGCACAGGCGCATGGAGCGGTTGCAAATTGGAATATTCAAATGCCAAATACCAAGAATGTGAAAGCCGGAAATTTAGGAGATGCTGCCGCGTTCAGCTTTTATCCGAGTAAAAATTTAGGAGCTTTAGGAGATGCTGGAGCAGTCACAACCAACGATGCCGATTTAGCCGAAACGCTCAAAATGATGCGTAATTATGGAAGCTCAACAAAATATGTGAATGAGATTATAGGAATCAATAGTCGATTGGATGAACTTCAAGCGGCATTTTTGAATATCAAATTGAAACACCTTGATCCTGATAATACGAAACGGCAAAGTATTGCTAAAACCTATCTTCAAGAGATTAAAAACAAAAAAATAGTATTGCCGTTTTACAGTGGTGCTAAGGATCATGTATTTCATGTGTTTGTGGTAAGAGTTGCCGATCGTTCAGGTTTTGTAGCCTATTTGGAATCTCATGATATTTGCTATTTGATCCATTATCCGATAGCACCACATCAACAAAAGGCGCTTTCCATGTTTAAACAAAATTCATTTCCGATTACGGAAGAAATCCATAAATCGGTCATTAGTATTCCGATAAGCCCAGTAATGACCGTAGATGAAGTGGACAGGGTTATTAAAGTTTTAAATGCATATTAGGTGGGAAAGTTTAACAACTATATCAATGACCATGTGCTGTTTAAGGTTGCGAACCTAAATACAACCACCATCATCACAAAAATTATTGCAGGTATTTTGACTTCTAAGGCCATCGCTATTTTTATAGGGGTGGAAGGCATGGCGCTAATTGGAAATCTCCGAAATTTCTTGAGTGTTATCCAGACCTTTTCAATTTTGGGTTTCTATAATGGACTGGTCAAATCCATTTCAGAGGTAAAAAATGATATCTTTAAATTAAGTCAAACTTTATCTACCGCATATTATTTCGGATTTGCATCGACGGTTTTTGTTGCTTTTCTAAGTTATTATAATGCCAAAGAAATCAATGATTTCTTGTTTTCAGAAAATTATAATTACGCTTATGTCATTAAGATAATGGCTTTAGCCTTGCCATTCTACGCTTTGAATATGTTCAGTTTTGCGATAATGAACGGCTTTTCAAAGTATAAAATTTTGCTCATCATCAATATCATTGGTCAGATTTTGGGACTTTCAGTGACCTTGTTATTAATTTATCAAAATAATATAGATGGTGCCTTAGTGTCTGCGGTTATCGCTCCGTCGCTTATCTTACTGATTACGTTTGTCGGGTTTATGAACCAACGCAGTTTGGTTTCTTCCGTAAAAATCTCCAATGTCAATTTTGGTGTATTGAAAAAATTCGCGCCTTTTGCCGTCATGGCTTTGGTAACAGCTATCGCGATTCCGATGGTTTCTATCGTGATCAGAAATTATATCATCGATGAAGTGGGCCTAAAGGAAGCGGGACATTGGGAAGCCATGCAGCGGATTTCAGATTACTATTTGATGTTTGTCAATTCGCTGATGGCATTATATTTTTTACCAAGATTCAGTGAGATTGATACCAAAGAGGAATTCAGGAAGGAAGTCTTTAGTTTTTATAAAACAGCGATGCCGAAATTTGGAATTGGATTGATCATCATTTATCTGTTGCGTTCAATTTTGGTTCCGCTTATTTTTTCAGATGCTTTTGAGCCCACTGAGGATCTCTTTTTCTGGCAGCTCTTGGGCGATTTCGTCAAGGTGCTTTCCATTGTGATTGCCTATCAATTTATCGCTAAAAAAATGTTTGTTCATTTTATAATTGTTGAAGTATTCCTAGTAATTATCATGTATTTGTCAAGCGTTTATTTGATTGATATTTTTGGGGTAAAAGGCGCTGTTATGGGACACTTTGTGAGTTATTTGATGCATTATGGAATTATTTTATTGCTGTTTGGAAGTTCGCTTTTTAAGGTGATTCCAGAAGCATCAGATGACGAATGATCTTCAGATCAACACATGTCAGAATTTTAAAGTTCATACCGATAAGTTTTAAAAAGCACATCATTACCTGTAGGTCCACCATTGTGATTCTTTAATGAATTACTCATTTTGACTAGTCCCGTTTTTGGTTCATTGAAACAGGGATTTTAAGACTATTTTTGAAGATTACTTTTAGACAGACAAATTGAACTTACAGAAATTAAGACAGAACATACTTTTCAAGATAACCTCTTTAAATGCTGTTGTCATAATCCTTCGACTCATTATCTCAGTTGGGATTCAACGTTTGCTAGCGTTAAGTATTGGTGAGGCCGGCATAGCCAAAGTTGGTCAGCTTCGTAATTTAATTGAAATTGTGGGTAGTATAGCCACTTTGGGTACGTTTAACGGTGTTGTAAAAAATGTCGCCGAGTTCAAAGATCAAAACGAGGAACTTCAAAAGCTATTTAATACGACTTACATTTTTGGAGCTATTGGTTCGCTCTTTACAGGTGGAGTTTTGATAGGTTTTTCCAATACGCTTGCGATGAAATTGTTTGACGACCCAGCAATGCAACTCGTTATTGTTACTTTGGCCTTAGTCTTGCCGATTTTTGCGCTCAATCGTTTGTTTTTAGGAATTATAAATGGGGTTTCGGCTTATAAGACCTATGCTAAAATAGACCTTTTCGGTTATTTGCTTTCGGCAGGTTTAACGGTATTGTTTTTGTTTCAGTTCAATTTAATTGGGGTGTTGATGAGTATTGTTTTGGCTCCCATCATTCAGGTTTTAATATTGTTTGTCGTTTTCGGAAAATCTTTGAAAACTTATATTAAGATATCTTTAATACGATTTGAATTCCCGTATGCACGCGAACTTTTTGCTTTTGCATTGATGTCTTTTGTTTCGACAGTCCTGATCAACTATATTGAATTGGACATCCGAACAATGATTACGAATACTCTTAGTTATACCGAGGCCGGAAATTGGACGGGTATGAGTTTTATCTCTAAAAACTATATGGTGTTTTCTTCTGGACTTTTTACCCTGTATGTAATTCCTAAATTTGCTCAAATCTATGAATTGAAAGGTTTTAAAAAGGAGGTGTTTCACATTTATAAAACAATCTTGCCGCTTTTCGGTGTGGGAATGGTACTGGTTTACGTATTTAGATCCGAGCTTGTTGATTTGGTGTACCCTAACTTTACGGAAATGGAACCACTCTTTAAATGGCAGTTGTTAGGCGACTTTATACGATTGGCAGCCTTGGTCATTTCGCATCAGTTTCTTGCTAAAAAGATGGTCAAAAGCTTTGTGATTACGGAGGTATTGTCCTTAAGTCTGTTTTATGTGTTTGTAAAGATATTGATGCCGATATACGGGATTGAAGGAGTTGCCATGGCACATTTTTATAGGTATGTCGTATATTTTGGGGTAGTTTTTTTGATACTTTGGCTACATTTTAGAGGCTTACCAGCAGCACAACCAAATGAG
>JBARDR010000538.1:0-12860 GCA_049795335.1 Gelidibacter sp.
ATCTAACACCTATTATAATTATAATCTTATTGGCCATAATAGGCATTGCCCTATTCTCGTCACCCGACGCGATTCAGCCTTCCCAATTTAATACGCCTTTAGTGGAAGGGATTATGGAAGGTTATCAAACCTTTGATGCCGTTGCAGCATTGGTCGTTGGTGCCGTTTTGATTATCTCTATCAATTTAAATTATCCCGGTTCTGCAACCGAAAAAAAACAACTCATTTTCAAATCAGGACTCTTAGCTGGTTTTGGCCTTTTCATCATCTACACGGGCCTGATTTTAGCAGGAGCCTTACATAATACAGAATTCCCTGCTGATGTGAGCCGATCAGAACTTCTTCTCGGTTTGGGTAACAAAACCCTTGGAAGCGCTGGTGCTGGTTTATTGAGTATATTAATTGGCTTAGCTTGTTTTACAACTGCTGTTGGAATTGTGACCGGCACCGCCGACTACTTTAAAGGCGTGTATAAAAATTCGCAAACCGCATACACCATTACCGCAATCATCGGAAGTTTGCTAGGCGTCGTCATGGGACAATTTGATGTCGCATTTATTATTGACATCGCCATTCCTGCACTGATGTTCATCTATCCAATTACCATTATTTTAATCTTACTGAATGTCATTCCGGAGAAATATGCCTCAACTTTAGTTTTTAGAGGTGTTGTCATCGTTAGTTTTATTTTCAGCATTCCTGATTTTGTAAAGATATTAATGCCCTCAGATACGATCAACGCCATCATTGAGGTGATTCCATTGGGTAAATTCAATCTTGGTTGGGTATTACCGTCTATTTTGATATTCGTAATGCTGAATATGTATAAAAAAATTAATTCTTCAAACGCTTCATAACCGAAAAGGCTTTATCAACAACGTCGTCTTCTACCAAAATGGTAAACTCATTGGTTGTGGATACGACTTCATAAAGCGCGATGCCTTCCCAAGCCAAACGTTTAAAGATTTGGTAGTAAAGTCCGGTGACTTTTGAATTATCTGAAGGTAAACTAACGGTAATTGCCGATAACTCCGCCTTTTCTCCCAATAAATCTTCGCCCTCAAAACTCTTCAGAATATTGTGTTTCTGAGACGTTGAGATGATAATATTACTTTCGTAAATACCGCGTGTAAACGCATAGAATACGTTGGAAAAACCATCCATCTGCTCCAAAATCTTGGAATGGCTATGACTTAGTGTTTTTGAGTTTTGAAATGTGAAATCGGTTAAATTGGAGCGTACCGTGATATCTCCCAGATGTTGAATTACACGTTTAAGTTTTAATGAATTCCCAAAATCGATAGACGGTTGATATCTGCGCAAGGCCATCATTATTGCCCCCGATTTAACTGGTTTTTTCAGCATCTCGCCAATAGGATCCACCAATTCTTCGGCCAAAGCAGAATAGTTAAGGATTCCTCTTGATAAGGCCTCTTCTAAAAAGGGTTGCGCGATCAAAATCTCCTGGACACAAGCAGTTATCGTTCTCATTTGTTAAATATATAACATTTTGTATAAAATCAGTCAAAAATTTTAATTTTCATGGCCGTAAGATTTGTTACGTTTATTTTCGCTTCATCAAAAACTAAAAATATGTTTGTTTTAAAATTTGGAGGAACGTCAGTAGGGTCCATAGAAAATATGATCAATGTCAAAAACATCATCAATGATGGCCAGCGGAAGGTTGTGGTACTATCTGCCATGTCAGGCACCACAAATGCTTTGCTTACCATTGCCGATTGTATCAAGTTCAAGGAAATTGAAAATGCTTTGTAGCAAATTTCTGAATTGCATCAAAATTATAAATTGACGGTTAGTCAATTAATCCATGATAATGAATTACGAACTGAAGTGGACACTTATGTAAACTCCATTTTCGAGACGCTAAAAGCATCGGTAAATGTCAACTATACAACTTTCTTATCTAATAAAATCGTTGCGCAAGGCGAATTGCTATCTACCTTTATTTTTAGTAGATTTTTAAAACAAGAAGGCCTGAATGTTTGTTTACTGCCTGCCCTTGAATTTATGCGCATTGATAAATTCAACGAACCTGACAATTTTTACATACGTCAGAACTTTAATCGGATTATCAATGAACTTCCGAATGTTGACATTTACATCACGCAGGGGTTTATCTGTTTAGATGCTGAGGGCAATATCGCCAATTTACAACGCGGTGGCAGCGATTATACCGCGACCATTATCGGTGCCGCTTTACAGGCCGAAGAAGTTCAAATCTGGACTGACATTGATGGCTTTCATAATAATGACCCGCGTTATGTCCCAGAAACCCATGCGATTTCTAACCTCTGTTTTGACGAGGCAGCGGAGTTGGCCTATTTTGGAGCCAAAATTTTACACCCCCAAACCGTTATGCCCGTTAGAGACCTCGACATTCCGGTGCGTTTAAAAAATACAAATTCGCCATCAGATCATGGCACATTGATTACAAATCAAGTCCATGGCGAAGGCATCAAAGCCATTGCGGCAAAAGATGGGATTACTGCCATTAAAATAAAATCTGCCAGAATGTTATTGGCACACGGATTCTTGAAAAAAGTGTTTGAGATTTTTGAGAAATACGAAACATCCATCGATATGATCACAACTTCAGAAATTGCGATTTCACTAACGATTGATGACACCAAAAACCTTAATGAAATCGTTGCAGAGTTGGAAAAATTTGCGCTGGTGGAGGTCGATGGTTTCCGGACAATAGTTTGTCTTGTAGGCAACCATATCGTCTATCATCCAGATACGCCAAAGTTGTTTCAAATTTTACAAGATGTAAACGTCAGAATGATTTCTTATGGTGGCAGCAGCAATAATATTTCTTTACTGATCAACACGGGAGACAAGATTGAAACTTTAAGAAAACTCAATCGCTATGTCTTTGATTTGGTGCCGGCATAAAAAAAACTGAGAGTCCCAACGCTTAGGGATGAAAACCTCTAAGTTGAAGAACAACTACACAACTGCACCACTATGGACTAAAGTGACATAGGCTTATAAATGAATAAATGTCTGTCACATTCGTGAAATTAGTAGTAAATATAATACACCTAAAGACGTAGATACGGAGTTAATCTGTGAAAATCAGTGCAATTCGTGTCAAAATTTTTAGGAGTTAAAGCGAAATGCATTAAACCACATAGCTTAATTTAATTTGACCAATAAAAGAAGGCACTTTTTTCAAGTGCCTTTCTCTCATTTTATGAATTCATTAATTCTTCAATCTCCTCCACTTCTATAGGGATATTCCCCATCAAGTTATAAGGTTCGCCTGTCTTCTGGATAACCAAATCATCTTCCAATCTAATTCCAAAGCCTTCTTCAGGAATATAAATTCCGGGTTCGACAGTAAACACCATATTAGCTTGCATAGGCTCGGTCAAAATACCGTAATCATGTGTATCCAATCCCATGTTGTGACTGGTGCCATGCATAAAGTACTTTTTGTAGGCCGGCCAATCTTTGTTCTCATTTTGAACATCGGCCTTATCCAATAATTTCAAAGCTAACAACTCAGAAGTCATGATTTTCCCAACCTCTACATGGTAATCTTCCCAAATCGTTCCTGTCACCAACATTTTTGAAGCTTCCTTTTTCACATGGTTGACCGCATTATAAACGTCTTTTTGTCTTTTTGAAAACCGACCAGACACTGGAATCGTTCGGGTCATATCACTGGAGTAATTGGCATATTCTGCGCCAACATCCAACAAGATCAAATCACCCGCTTTACATTGCTGGTTGTTGAGGACATAATGCAAAACATTTGCGTTATTTCCCGCGGCGATAATAGGTGTATAAGCAAAGCCTTTTGAGCGGTTTCGTAAAAATTCGTGCATTAATTCCGCTTCAATTTCATATTCCCAAACGCCTGGTTTTACAAAGCCCAAAAGTCTTCTAAATCCTTTTTCAGTAATAGCGCAAGCTTTCTGAATCAAATCCAATTCAATTTGATCTTTTACAGAACGTAAGCGTTGCAGAATAGGATTGCTTTTCGCTACGGAATGTGCAGGATATTTCGCAAGTAACCATTTGGTAAAACGGTCTTCCCGGGTTTCAGTTTCCACAGCTGCACGATAATGTTCATTGGTATTGATATAAACGGTATCACATTGCGCCATCAATTGGAACATGATTTTCTCCATGTCCTGCAACCAATACACGGTTTTTACCCCTGAAGTTTCAAAGGCAGCCTCTTTGGTCAGCTTCGCGCCTTCCCAAACTGCAATATGATCGTTAGTTTCTTTTAAGAATAAAATTTCGCGATGTTTTTCTTTTGGACAATCAGGAAAGAGCACCAAAATACTTTCTTCCTGATCCACACCACTTAAATAAAAAATATCGCGATGTTGTTGAAAAGGCAACGTGCTATCGGCGCTTATTGGATAGATGTCATTGGAATTAAAAACCGCCAAACTGTTGGGCTTCATCTGAGCACTAAAATTTTTTCGGTTTTTTATAAAAAGCTCGTGGTCAATTAGATCGTATTTCATGAAATTGTAATTTTTTCAAATTTACAGATTTCACACAGCTTAAAAAAAATCTCATCCGCATTTATGAAACTTTTAACCCAACTTTAAATGTTGTTTTTCAAGAGCTCATTTTCCAACACGAAAGTTAACAAATACTAGTGCCCGCTCACTTTAGGAGCCTCTCAATACGTCTTTTTAATTAAACTCATTCCAAATAAGTATAATTAAATCTATTTTTTGCGTTTCAAACGTTTGAGCCGTATCTTTGTGGCACAATAAACTAACTTCAAAAGATGAGCGGAATTTTTAATTCTTCAGTTGGAAGAAAGTTTGCTATGGCACTTTCAGCATTCTTCCTAATGATTTTCCTAGTACAACATTTTGCAATTAACATCCTTTCAGTGTTTAGTGCAGACGTTTTCAACAACGTTTCCCATTTCATGGGAACGAATTGGGTGGTACAATATATTGCGCAACCCATTTTAATTTTCGGTGTGCTTTTTCACTTTGTGATGGGCTTCGTATTGGAAATAAAAAACAGAAACGCAAGACCAATTGCCTATGCCAAGAATAACGGCAATGCCAATTCTACTTGGATGAGCAGAAACATGATTTACACCGGTGGGGTTATCTTTCTTTTTCTTGGTCTTCATTTTTACGATTTTTGGTTTCCAGAAATCAATGTGAAATTCATTAATGGTGATATGTCTGGATTACTTCCTAGTGGTGATTACCGTTATTATGAGCACTTACATGACAAGTTTGTAGACGGATGGCGTGTGGCGATTTACTGCCTTGCCTTTGTGTTCTTATCATTACACTTATTACATGGATTCAGCTCAGCCTTTCAGTCGGTAGGCGCCAATAATAAATATACAAGAGGATTAAAAGGATTTGGTAAGGCTTATGCAATATTGATCCCAGCAGGATTTATTTTCATCGCTCTCTACCTTCACTTCAACTAAAAAACATCTAATATGGCTTTAGATTCTAAAATACCAGAAGGTCCACTTGCAGATAAGTGGACTAATTATAAAAATCATATAAATCTGGTCAATCCAGCCAACAAACGTAACATTGATGTTATCGTGATTGGAACAGGGTTGGCAGGAGGTTCTGCGGCGGCGACGTTAGCGGAATTGGGTTATAACGTAAAAGCATTCTGTTTTCAGGATTCTCCACGTCGCGCGCACTCGATTGCTGCACAAGGAGGTATCAACGCTGCAAAAAACTATCAAGGTGATGGCGACTCCACCTACAGATTATTTTATGATACTGTAAAAGGTGGCGATTACCGCTCCCGTGAAGCTAACGTGTATCGTTTAGCAGAAGTATCAGGAAATATCATCGACCAATGTGTTGCACAAGGGGTTCCTTTTGCTCGTGAATATGGCGGTCTTTTGGACAACCGTTCTTTCGGAGGTGTATTGGTGTCCCGTACATTTTATGCCGCTGGACAAACAGGTCAACAATTATTATTAGGCGCTTACTCTGCCATGAACCGTCAAATTGGTCGTGGAAAGATTGCCATGTACAACCGACACGAAATGTTGGACGTGGTTATTGTTGGAGGAAAAGCCAGAGGTATTATCGCAAGAGATTTAGTTACTGGAAAAATTGAGCGTCATTCTGCCCATGCTGTAGTTATTGGTTCAGGAGGTTACGGAAATGTTTTCTTCCTATCGACCAACGCCATGGGAAGCAACGTGACAGCAGCTTGGAAAGCTCATAAACGTGGTGCATTTTTCGCAAACCCATGTTACACACAAATTCATCCAACCTGTATTCCAGTATCTGGAGAGCATCAATCAAAATTGACTTTGATGTCTGAATCGCTTCGTAATGACGGGCGAATTTGGGTACCAAAAAATAAGGAGGACGTTCAGGCTATTAGAGATGGAAAATTAAAACCCATAGATATTCCTCACGAAAACAGAGATTACTATTTGGAACGCCGTTATCCAGCTTTTGGAAACTTGGTGCCTCGTGATGTTGCCTCTCGTGCAGCAAAAGAACGTTGTGATGCGGGATATGGCGTGAACAAAACTGGTGAAGCTGTCTTTTTAGATTTCGCTTCAGCTATTGAACGTTACGGAAAAGAACGCGCTCATATCAGAGGTTTGGATGAGAACGATGCCAAATTGGTTAAAAAACTAGGTCAGGACGTCATCAAAGAAAAGTATGGTAATCTGTTCCAGATGTACGAAAAAATCGTAGATCAAGATCCATATGAAACTCCAATGATGATTTATCCTGCTGTACACTATACCATGGGTGGACTTTGGGTAGATTACAACTTAATGACCACCGTTCCTGGATTATATTCTATTGGAGAAGCCAACTTCTCTGACCACGGTGCCAACCGTTTGGGAGCATCGGCATTGATGCAAGGTTTGGCGGATGGTTATTTCGTATTACCATATACTATTGGCGACTATTTAGCTCAAGATATTAGAACTGGCGCAATTCCAACAAATACACCTGAATTCGACGAGGCAGAAAAGAACATCCAAGATAGTTTAGATCACTTGATCAATAATAAAGGCTCACACTCTGTTGACTATTTCCATAAAAAACTTGGAAAGATCATGTGGGACAAATGTGGAATGGCTCGAAACGCAGAAGGTTTAAAAGAAGCGATCGTTGAAATTGCAGCACTTCGTAAAGAATTCTGGAAGGAAGTGAGAGTTCCTGGAGTTCAACATGAATACAACGAAGAATTAGCGAAAGCAATGCGCGTTGGTGATTATTTAGAATTAGGTGAACTTTTTGCAAAAGATGCGCTTGAAAGAGAAGAATCTGCAGGAGGACATTTTAGAGAAGAATACCAAACTGAAGAAGGTGAAGCCTTAAGACGTCCAGAATTCCAATATGTTGCGGCATGGGAATACAAAGGCGAACCAAAAGACGCTGTCCTTCATAAAGAGGAATTGGTGTACGAGAATATTGAAGTGAAAGAGAGAAGTTATAAATAAGAAGGAACGTTATGAAATTAACCTTAAAAATATGGCGTCAAAAAAACGCTGACACCAAAGGAAAAATAGTCGATTACCCTATTGATGGGATTGAAGGCGATATGTCTTTCCTTGAAATGTTGGACATTTTAAATGAAGAGCTCATCAACAAAGGTGAAGAGCCAGTAGCATTTGACCATGACTGTCGTGAAGGCATTTGCGGTACCTGCTCACTTTTTATCAATGGCGAAGCGCACGGACCTGATACGGGTATCACGACTTGTCAATTGCATATGCGTATGTTTAAAGATGGAGACACTATTTATATTGAACCATTTAGAGCCAATGCATTTCCTGTCATCAAAGACTTGGTGGTAGATAGAAGTTCCTTTGACCGTATTCAGCATGCAGGTGGATTTATTTCAGTAAATACTTCTGGAAATACCATCGATGCTAACACTATTCCAATTAACAAGCACGATGCCGACGAAGCGTTTGAAGCTGCCACCTGTATTGGTTGCGGGGCTTGTGTGGCGAGTTGTAAAAACTCTTCAGCAATGTTATTTGTGAGTGCCAAAGTATCTCAATTTGCCTTATTACCACAAGGAAAAGTTGAAGCTACAGACCGTGTTTTAAACATGGTCAAACAAATGGACGACGAAGGATTTGGTAACTGTACCAATACTGGAGCTTGTGAAGTAGAATGTCCTAAAGGCATTACGCTGGAAAGCATTGCACGTATGAACCGTGAGTATTTGGCAGCCAGTCTAAAAGGCTAACAAAGCCCATAATAAAATCTTAAATCCCAAGCGAAAACTTGGGATTTTTTGTTTCTTTGAATTTCAAATTAAGAAAATGAACAACCCACATACATACTATCAACAACATCTAGACAGCTACCAAGCAGAAGCTTCAGCACTTTACAAGAAAATGACGCTTTTTAGCATTCTTCGGATGTCAGTGTTTCTTTTCACGGCATTTGGTATTTATATGACCTTTAAAGATTGGCAAATTTCAGTTGCAATTGCAGTTATCGGTATCGGCATTTTTATAGTTCTGCTTACAAAATACACCAATATTAAAGCCGAACGACAATTAAAATTAGCCTTAGTAGAAATCAACAAAACAGAATTAGAGATTGCTGATGGGAATTTCCATAATCGACCTGATGGATTAGATTTTCAAGATCCACAGCATTTTTACAGTCTGGATATCGATATGTTTGGACGTGGATCCTTTTTTCAATTTATCAATAGAACTTCTATCCATGAAGGCACCCGAAAATTAGCAGATGCCTTAAATGCGAATAATGTCAAGGACATTGTACAACGCCAAGAAGCGATCCAAGAACTGGCTTCCAATCCGGAATGGCGCCAATTATATTCCGCCACAGCGAGTTTAATAAAAGTTGAAACCTCAGCAAGCACCATTATTAATTGGTTAAAGACTAACAAGTCGTTTTTACCAAAAATCATGGCCTGGTTACCTTACGCTTTTTTAGGTGGAACTGTAATTATATTATCTCTGTTTTTTCTTCACGTATTGAGTGCTGGATTTTTAGGCTATTGGCTTTTATTGGGCTTAGTCATTACCGGCGCCTATTTAAAAAAAATAAACGATTTATCAGTGCATACCAACAAGGTCAAAGAAACCTTTAAACAATACGCTTTGCTGTTGGATCAAATTGAAAAGCAGAAGTTCACTTCCCCATTGTTAACAGAAAAACAAAGACAGATTCAATCGGAATCGGAACAAGCATCCGTCATCTTTGGGAAATTATCCAAAAGTTTAGATGCTTTGGATAACCGAAACAATTTTATTTCTGCCATCTTCGGAAATGGCTATTTCTTAACCGATTTAAAAAATAGCTCTAAAGTTGAACAGTGGATTAAAACATACGGTCATAAAGTAGAAGACTGGTTTGAAGTCGTTTCTTTTTTTGATGCTTATAATAGTTTAGGAAATTATACTTTTAATCATCCACATTATGTCTTTCCAAAAATCACGGATGACAAAGAAGTTATCAAAGCAAAAGATTTAGGACATCCATTATTAAGAGTGGCCAAGCGCATAGATAACGATTTAACCATCGAGAATGAACAATTCTTTATTGTTACAGGCGCCAATATGGCTGGAAAAAGTACGTTCTTAAGAACGGTGTCGTTATATATTGTTATGGCGAATACTGGTCTGCCGGTTTGCGCATCAGCAAGCAACTACAATCCCGTTAAACTGATTACAAGCATGCGTACGAGTGATTCTCTGACGGATGATAGTTCTTATTTCTTTTCAGAATTGACGCGCTTAAAATTCATCGTAGATGCGATTCAAAAAGAATCATACTTTATCATCTTGGACGAAATCCTAAAAGGCACCAACAGTACGGACAAAGCCATAGGGTCTCGCAAATTTGTAGAAAAACTGGTGGCCACCCATGCCACCGGAATCATTGCCACTCACGATTTGAGTTTGTGTGAGATTGAAAACGAACTAGAAGAAGTAAAAAACTATTACTTTGATGCCGAAATTATCAATGACGAACTCTACTTTGATTATACCTTCAAAACTGGTGTTTGCAAAAATATGAACGCGAGCTTTTTATTAAAGAAAATGCAGATTATTTAGATGAACAAGACCGGACAGGTTTTTAAAACCTGTCCGGTCGGAAAAGTCTAACAAATAAAAAACCCTCTCTGTTGCCAGAAAGGGTTTTTAGGTATTAAAAGAATCTGTAAAAATTAAACGTCAAACGGTTCAATTGATACATAAGACTTATTGTCTTTTTTCTTAGTGAATTTCACTAGACCATCAACTTGTGCATGCAAAGTGTGATCTTTTCCGCCATACACATTTTCACCTGGGTGATGTGTATTGCCTCTTTGTCTTACGATGATATTTCCAGCAATAGCAGCTTGTCCACCAAAAATCTTCACACCAAGGCGTTTCGATTCTGAGTCCCTACCGTTTTTAGAACTACCTACTCCTTTTTTATGAGCCATTGTCTTAAGGTTTTATATTGTTATACTTTAATGGATTGAAATTATCTTTCAATTCCACCGTCTAATTTGTCTTGATAAACTTTCAATTCATCCCACTTTCCATCTGCAGCCAATTTAGCTTGCTTTGGCCAAGTATCAGTAACGATGTGTGCCAAATTTGAGCCTGCCTCACTTAGGATCGTGCTTAAATCTTCAGATTTCATAGCTGCAACTTTAGCAAATGTATCAACACCTGCTGCAACTAATGCTTCAGCCGCTTTAGGGCCTGCACCTTCGATTTTTTTCAAATCGTCAGCTTTTACTGCCGATTTTTTTGGAGCTGCTTTTTCAGCCTTAGCTGGTTTAGCTTTCTCAGTTTTTTCTGCTTTTTTTCCTCCTGAAGCAACAATGCTTTCAATTACGATTTCAGTAAGAGCTTGACGGTGTCCGTTTTTCACACGGTAACCTTTACGTCTTTTCTTTTTGAAAACGATAACTTTATCACCTTTTAGGTGACTTAAGACTTTTGCTCCTACAAGAGCTCCGTCTATAGCTGGGGCGCCTAAAGTAATAGAATCACCATCAGCAATTAGAAGAACATTATCGAAAGACACTGTCTTTCCTTCTTCTGTTGCTAAACGGTGAACAAACACTTTCTGGTCTTTTTCAACTTTGAATTGTTGCCCTGCTATCTCTACAATTGCGTACATAGCGTAACGTTTAAATTAGTTAATTTTTATTATAAAATGGGTGCAAATATACACCTAAATAATTAATCTACAAACGTTTTTCGACTAGAGAATTTAATATTTAATGAAAATTAAAGTGTTTAAAAGCTTTTTATTGACGGTATAAGATAGTAAAATTCCAAAATGTATAAATTTTTGTGCAAGATATTGTGACTGACTTGCAAATAAAATATCTATGACTTGGACCTTGGCCTATTATCAATTAAATGCTCTTGTTGGCCAATATGATCACTTTTCTTAAAGATTTGCATAAAAGTCAGCGTCAATATTGCAGTTGAGGAAAGTCCTTCCATGATGATAATCAAAATTAGAAGAGCGCCACCTTGATCGCCACTGTTAAACCAATGTTTCACAATATTATGAGCAAACTCCTTATCGAGATGGAACATATAAACCGCCATAAAAAGCGTAAAACATCCCGTAGCAATAAATCCAGTGAGCAGTCCTGTTTTAAAACCATCGACATAAGTAAAATCAGCATTGTACTTATCTTTATAAGTTTTTATCGCAAAGTAAATCCCCGCCGCCATAAACAATCCATTGGCTACTCGAAACCAGATATTGGTATGTAAATTGAATGCTCTTAAAATTAAGAAGTAGGCCATTAAACAACCTGCAATAATAAGCCCATATTTTAATGCTACTGACAAGGATCGGTTCATATCTTTTGCTTTTTAATGTATACGAAACTTAAATTTCGTGAAAAAAATTCGATTATTAAACATTTTCACGTGTTGTTTATGAAGATTTTAGCTAATTAGTTTAATGATTTCTTATTTTTGAGAGTATTTGTAACAAATGCACTTATATTATAACTAACAATTAATAGTAATTAATTCTTAAAATAACACATAATGAAAAAATGCTTATTCTCGCTGGCCTCTTTGTTGCTTTTTGGCGCATTTGCCAATGCGCAAAAGGTCGAATTTGAAGAATTTGATTTAGACAACGGCTTACATGTCATTCTTCATCAAGACGATTCAGCTCCCGTCGTAATCACCTCTGTGATGTATGACGTGGGCGGAAAAGATTACGAACCTTCCCGAACTGGTTTTGCCCACTTTTTTGAACATCTTTTATTTGAGGGCACTCAAAATATTGGTCGCGGCGAATGGTTTACTATCGTCTCTTCAAATGGAGGGTCCAACAATGCCAATACGTCTCAAGACAGAACTTATTATTACGAAATCTTCCCTTCCAACAGTTTAGAGCTAGGGCTATGGATGGAATCGGAGCGTTTAATGCATCCCATCATTAACCAAATAGGCGTCAATACTCAAAATGAGGTCGTGAAGGAAGAAAAAAGATTACGTATGGACAACGCACCTTATGGCGGGTTTCTTTCTGCAATTGGAGAGAATTTATTCAAAGTGCATCCTTACAAAGAAAAACTTATTGGCGAAATGGAAGACTTGGATGCTGCTACCTTAGAAGAATTCAATGCTTACTTCAAAAAATATTATGTACCAAGTAATGCGGTGTTAGTTGTTGCAGGCGACATTGATATAGCAAAGACCAAGAAAATGGTCAAAGATTATTTTGGTCCAATTCCAAGAGGAGAGAATCCAGTTAGAAACTTCCCTAAAGAAACACCTATCACTGAGACGATTAAGGCCAAAGCTTATGATAATAACATTCAAATCCCTGCAATTATCGCGGCTTACCGTACACCAGGATTTAAAGAGCGTGAAT
>JBARDR010000539.1:0-2638 GCA_049795335.1 Gelidibacter sp.
AATAGTGATGCTTGGAAAATCCAAAGTGAGGATATTGGGGAATTGGTTGTCGGCATTCTAAAAATGAATGAACGTACATTGCCAAGTAAAATTGAAGTCAGACCGACTATGCCGGCAAGTAAGTAAATTGGTATTACGACAACTCGAGGTCCTTTAATGGGTTTCCATTAATTATCTGAAAATTTTGACACGAATTTTCACAAATTAATTCGTTCCATGAAAATTTGAGCGTTCATCTTTGATGTAAATTTCAGGAATAAAGCAGAATTTCAGTCTGTTTTAAAAAAGTTGGAAGAATTAGGTTTCAGTCTGATCCGTCATAAGTTTGTTGAGCAGATATGATGTTTTTGCCATGATTGTTTAGATTTAATGAATTAAGTCTGGATTCTTCATTCTAGTAGCGCAGCGGTCTTAATTCTTTTCTCAAATATTAGTAATGTTTTAAAAAATACCTCGTACAATTTCAGGTCATCCGGATCTAGAAATATGCTGCTGAGGTATTTTTTTGTTACCTTTAAAATAAAAAGCTATGAAAAAATCACTCTTATTATTTGGACTTACTTTATTTGTTTTCTCCTGTGCGTCTGTTCGCGTGAATTATGATTATGAAAAACGCACTGATTTCAACACTTATAAATCTTATAATTATTATACCGACATGAATACGGGCATGAGTGAGCTGGATACCAACAGGCTTTTAGAGGTGTTGGATGCTGGGTTGCAGTCCAAAGGATTGTATGTTTCCGATTCGCCGGATTTCCTGATCAATATCAAAAGTAGCACGTTTCAGGAAGGCGGACGTAATAATGTTGGCGTAGGTCTTGGCGGTGGTGGCGGTCATGTTGGTGGCGGAATTTCCATTGGCATTCCTGTTGGTCAAGCAAAGATCAACAGAGAAATAGTGTTTGAATTTGTAGATGAAAATAAAACAGGATTGTTTTGGCAAGCCATAAGTGAGAGCGCTGATCAGCCAAATGCCAAACCAGAAGCACGAGGAGCCCGGTTTAAAGCAATCGTTGAAAAAGTATTGGCAGGATATCCACCAGCGTCTAAAAAGTAAGAATTATTTGACAATAAGAAGGAAATCTTAGCAACTTATTATGATGTTTTAAGAGTGAGTTTTGAAACTCTTCAAAAAACTTAACACATTGGTAAATAGCGAATTAATGATTGGAGTAGTCTTCAAGGATGCAGTTCATCGAAAATAATTGGAATTTCGTCGATAATATTTTACATTCGTCTTCTAGATATGCCAACCAAATTTTATTTTTATGAAAACATTTAAAATTACATTGTTGTCCCTACTGATGACCGTTTTTTCTTTCGGTCAGATTTCTATTCAAGAAAAGAATGCTTTAATTGCGCTCTATAATTCAACTAATGGTGCTTCATGGCAGACGGTATGGGATTTAAAAACATCGCCTCATACGTGGTATGGCGTTGAAGTGGTGGATGACAAGGTTGTTTCGCTTAATTTGGATGCCAATAAATTAAAGGGAATTTTGCCCAATGAATTGGGTGATTTAGTTCATCTTCAGCATTTAAGTCTATTTAGAAATGCAATCTCAGGAAACATCCCAGCGAGTATTGGGAAGTTGAGTGCTTTGAAAGAAATCAACTTGGCTTTTAATCAACTTAAAGGCCCTATTCCTGTGGAGCTGACCGATTTGACAGCACTCGAATCTCTGCAGTTATTTATGAACGAATTGACCGGAAGGATTCCACAAACCATTGGCAACTTGTCCAACTTAAAAACTTTGGAATTATACAATAATAGTTTAATTGGCAGCATTCCAACATCACTAGAAAATCTTACAAATTTGCAGACCCTTGTTATTAGTAGTAACTCCTTATCAGGAAAACTGCCTTCAGATTTATCACAGCTTAAAAAATTAAAAATACTTAGCGTTTTTGATAACCAATTATTAGGTGTGATTCCTAGTTCAATTGGAGATTTGGCGAATCTAGAAGAATTGGTTTTGTCAAACAATGCTTTTTACGGAGAGCTGCCTTCAGAGATGGTAAAGTTGTCCAAACTTAAGACATTGCTTATTGGAAACAATAGTTTTAAAGGCGAATTGGCCGAATTACAAAATAAGTTTCCTAAATTAATTGAATTTGATTCACAAAATGGAAATAACGGTGGCGTCCTTGTTAGTTTAGATACAGAAGATTAGCACTCTCAATATCCTATAAGCAACTCCTAGCATTGATTTGTTAGGCGTTTTTTATGAAATAAAGTTTTGTATTCGATAAAAAACTTGTATATTTGCACTCGTTAAATGATACAGTCGGCATTATGAACCGAGGGTTAAAAGCTAAGAGAATCATTTTTCATTTATATCGCGGGATAGAGCAGTAGGTAGCTCGTTGGGCTCATAACCCAAAGGTCACTGGTTCGAGTCCGGTTCCCGCTACTAGCAAAAACAAGCCTTTCAAGAAATTGAGAGGCTTTTTTTATTGATACGGGTACAGAATAAGGGATTAAGTCAAAAAGTTGGGGGATTTTAAGTTTTGAAAATTTAATTGATAAATTCGCAAGGTTATAAAGCTTCGTGGCGTCTGTTGCGAAAATCTGTTGCGCTCCTTGCATTTTAAAAAGAGTCTTTAGAAAAACTTAGCTGTTGTGAAATTATCC
>JBARDR010000540.1:0-7062 GCA_049795335.1 Gelidibacter sp.
CTAAAGGGGAAATGTCTATCAATGCTGCTGGCAATGCTCTTTTTGAAGGTTTTATTACTACTGAAAACAGCGGCGGATTCTCTTCTATTAATCATCCATTTGTTGAAAAAGTGGTTTCTAATTATAAGGCCGTTTTAATGCTTATTAAAGGCGATGGTAAAATGTATCAATTCCGAATCAAAGAGCGTTTGGACCAGCCATTTTCATACATCCACGAATTTCAAACTTCTGGCGAATGGGAAACCATTCGAATTCCGTTGGCGTCTTTTTATCCTAGTTTTAGAGGTAAAGCCCTCAATATGCCCAATTACAATGGCGAAATTATGGAAGAAGTCACATTTTTGATAGGAAATAAAAAGAAGGAATACTTCTCCTTAGAGATCAAATGTATTTGGTTAAAATGATGAACCTTTTTTAAAGTTATTGTTGCTTTCTGAAATCCTCTTTATGATCTCATAGTTCATCATAAAGACCGTGCTATTATCAAGCTGCACATTAGTTCTTGAAATGTTCTTCAGCTATTTATCACCATTCACAGTGTATAAATAAAAGGATTGTCGTTATTCCCTGCAAAAGTGTGGTTATCTTTGCGCAAAATATATTTTATGTCAAAACAGTTTTCAGATTTAGGGGTTAATGCGCAACTACAAAAGAGTTTAGGTAATTTAGGAATATCTGTTCCTACAGATATACAAGAAAAGACGATTCCTGTAGTTCTAAATCAAAAAGAAGATGTGGTGGTTTTGGCAAAAACAGGAACTGGAAAAACAGCCGCGTTTGGCCTGCCTTTGCTGCAATTGGTTAATATATCAAACACCAATATCCAAGCGTTAATTTTGGCGCCTACACGCGAATTGGGACAACAGATTTATAACAATTTAGTCTCTTTTGCTACAGATATTCCAGGAATCTCCATTGCTTCCTTATGTGGTGGAATTCCCATAAAACCTCAAATAGAACGATTAAAAACTCCAACACACATTGTGATTGCAACTCCTGGTCGGTTGGTTGATTTAATGAAGCGTGAAGCCATAGATATTAAAAGTGTTAAGTATTTTGTTCTGGATGAAGCGGACGAAATGGTTAGCGCTTTAAAAGACGAAGTCGATGTGATCATAAAAGAGATTCCAAAATCGAGAAGAACTTTATTATTTACGGCCACTATGCCAGGAGCCATCAAGCAATTGGTTCAAAACTATATGTCAAAGCATGTGGTGCACATCGAAGCCGATATGGCAACAGTGGGGCATCAAGGCATTGATCATAAATATGTGGTGGTGGAACCGATTGAGAAATTAGACGTGCTCCTTCATTTTTTAAATAGCAGAGAAGGCGAGCGTGGCATTATCTTCTGTAAAACCAAAGCTGCGGTCAATAAACTGGCAAAGAACTTAGCCATCAATAAATTCTCATCTGGCGCGCTTCATGGCAGTTTGACCCAAGGCATTCGTGATCGAATTATGGGACAATTTAGAGAAGGCCATATCAATATATTGGTGGCCACCGATTTGGCGGCTCGTGGGATTGATGTCAAGGAAGTGTCTTATGTGGTCAATTACCATTTGCCTGACACGTATGAAGCTTATGTACATAGAAGTGGACGTACCGCTAGGGCTGGTGCCAAAGGATTATCCTTAACCATCTTGCAAAAGGAAGAAGTTTATGAGATTGCCGAGTTTGAAAATGAATTGGGCATTGTATTTCACGAATTCAAAAAGGCAGATGCACAAAGCATTGAAGAGAATAACGGGCTTTTATGGGCTAAAAAGATATTCAAGATGAAACCCAATCGTGAGGTTTCGGAAGATTTTAAAGCCAAGATAAAAACGATATTTCATCACTTAACCAAAGAGGAGTTGGTGGATAAAATATTGGCCAATTACTTAATTGAATCTGGTATGGATACTGCAAAGCCAGAACCTTCTAAAAAACATAAAAAGAACTAATTCCAATGGCAAATAATATAAAAGATCAACAGGATATTTTAGATAAGTTAAATATCCAAACCTTGCATCCCATGCAACGGGAAGCCATTGATGTCATTGGAGCAACGACCAATACGATTTTACTATCGCCAACAGGAAGTGGTAAAACCTTGGCTTTTTTACTGCCTTTATTGGATGTGTTAGACCCAGAGGTTAAGGAAGTTCAAGCCTTGATTATTGTACCGTCACGCGAATTGGCCATACAAATTGAGCAAGTGGCCAGAGATATGGGTTCTGGATTTAAGGTTAATGCCGTGTATGGTGGCAGACCAATGTCTAAGGACAAAATCGAGATCAAGACTGTGCCGGCTATTTTAATCGGTACACCTGGACGTATTTTAGATCATTTTGAAGCCGATCGTTTTCCGAAAACGAGCATCAAAACCCTTATTTTAGATGAGTTTGATAAATCCCTCGAAGATGGTTTTGAAGACGAAATGAAAGCAATCATCGGGCAATTGCCTAGCATTAATAAACGCATTCTAACGTCTGCAACGCAACTGGAGAAAATACCAGGGTTTGTCCGTTTGAATAAACCGACAACGGTGGATTATCTCACAAAAAAGAAGAAATCTACTTTAGCCATCAAAACCGTGGTATCTCAAAAGCCAAATAAGCTACCGACCTTAATGGAGCTGCTGCACCATATCGGCAATCACCAAGGGATCGTGTTTTGTAATTTAAGAGAAAGCATAGATAAAGTGAGCAATTATTTAACGCGAAACAAAATCAATCATTCGTGTTTTTCTGGAGGGATGGAACAGCAGGAACGGGAGCGTTCGCTTATTACCTTTAGAAACGGGACAAGTCAAATACTCCTAGCAACGGATTTGGCGGCAAGAGGCATCGATATTCCTGAGTTGAGCTTTATCATTCATTATGAATTGCCCAACCATAAGGAAGAATTTATCCATAGAAACGGACGGACGGCCAGAGTCAATGCGAAAGGAACTGCTTATGTTCTTAAAGGAAGTGATGAGCAATTACCTGACTTTATAAAAGAAACGCCACCAATTAGAATTTCTACCAAAGCGCCAAGTGCTGCACCTTTTTGGGAAACCTTATTCATTTCGGGGGGACGTAAGGATAAGATTTCTAAAGGCGATATTGTCGGTCTTTTTATGAAACAGGGCGGACTCACCCAAGAGCAATTGGGTACGATTGAACTCAAACAAGATTGTGCGTTTGTTGCAGTTCCGCTTACGGAATCTAAACGTATCGTTAATGCTTTGGACAATTCACGCTTGAAGAAGAAAAAAGTGCGGATTAGGGTTTTGTAAACATTATAGCCTAAAATTAAATTGCCATTGTTCGCGTATCCACTAACAATGGCAATTATATTGAATCTCATTTCTGAGAACTAATAAAAACTAATTCTACTTCTTAACCGGAATCGCCTTCAGCTGAATAACTCCAACGGCATCCAAAACTCTGATGATCAAATAAGTCATATCAATCTCATACCATTTGACACCGAAGTTGGCGCGACTTGCAAATTTATGGTGGTTATTATGATAGCCTTCGCCCATCATTAAAAAGTCAAAACGAAACAGGTTCTTACTCGTGTTCTTCATCTGATAGTTGACATAGCCGTAGATATGACCAAACCAGTTGATGATTACGCCATGCACAGGCGCCATCATAAAAGTTAAGGGCAATAATAGCCATTGCCACCAAGCGGTTACAAAGTAAACAAAGAATAACACATAAAGTGCCATCCACAACACCCGTGAAACCCTAGAGCTCGCAAACTTGTCAAAAGCTGCCCATTGTGGAACGTTTTTGGTAAAGCGTTGATCGACTTCTATACGTTGGGTGTTGATGTCCTGATAAATCGTTTTTGTTTTCCACATCATTGCAAACAAATTTTCATCATAAGATGGCGAATGCGGATCCAACTCTGTGTCGGTATAAGCGTGGTGCATGCGGTGCATAATGCCATAACCGTAAGCGCTTAAATAACTTGAGCCTTGAAAAATCCAGGTTAGGACAAAGGTAATGCGTTCCATCGTTTTGGACATGGTAAAAACCTGATGCGCTGCATAACGATGTAAAAAGAAAGATTGGAAAAACAAGCCTCCATACCACAGAACCAAAACAAAAATAACAATAATCATAACTTTTTTTTGCAAAGATAAAGTGATAAGCAGGGGCAAACAATGAACCTAAGTCAATAAAAACGGGAGGTTTTGGGTAATTATTAAGCTTAAAGATGAGATCCACGCTCGTTGTGACCCTTTGTGCCTCCTTTGTGGAACTTTGCGTTATAGCTTAAAGGTTTCCGGGAGATTGCGCAGATATTCGCGGATTGTTGATGTCAAATACTCCCTAACTCCCATTAAATCCGCTTCCTAATCCGACTCAACGCTTGCGGCGTCACGCCTATATAAGAGCTGATGTATTTTAGCGGGATGACCTTTAGGAGTTCTGGACGTTCTTTAAATAACTTCAAATAGCGTTCCTCGGCGTTCAGGTTCAAGAGGTTTTGTTCGCGACTGGATTTTATTAAAAAGAGCCGTTCAACAGCCAATCGGCCAATAAGATTTCCTATTTGGGTGGTTTTATAAACTGCTTGCAAATCATCATAAGTGATGCTTAAAACAGTGGTTTCAGTGAGGGCCTGCAGTTGATATGCAGAAGGTTTTCGGGTTAGAAAGGAGTCATAAGCGCTAATAAACTGATCCTTAAAGCTAAATCCAAATGTGATTTCCTTATCTGGATCTTCTTTGGGAATAAATAGGCGAACCACGCCCGATTCAATAAACGAGATGTAATTTTCGACTTCATTAAGCTTTAGGAAAATGGCTTTCTTAGGGATGACCCGTCGGATTAGCTTTGATGTGAAAAACTCCCAATCTGCCTGAGAAATGGTCGCTATTTGATCAAGGTATTTTTTTATTTGTTTCACAGATTAATGCAATGGTTTTGTTGTGCTTGCAAAGATAAGGATTTGCCTTTGGTTTTAAAATAATGATAAGACAGTTAACACGGTATTTATTGATGATGAATGTAATTGTTGGTGTGTGTTTTAGTGCATTTCGCTTTAGTTACTAAAAATTTTGACACTCCGGATCTTGGACCTGCCTGCCGGCAGGCAAGTTTTCACAAATTTATTCATTAGGTGAAAATAAGGAGAGTGAATTATTTACTATCAATTTTACGAAGGGAACAGTCTTTCAAACTGTTTTTTTAACCTGTATGAATGTTTGTTGGTTTGGGTGGGTTTTAGCCCATCATTCAGCTTATCCTATCTAAAGGAAAAGAGATCGGCAGATTGCGGAGGGTTATTTCAGAGATTACATTTATTTGTTCAGACTATTTGATGTTATAGCAACAAAAAATATAAGGATTTTCTTTCAAATATTTAAGTATCGGCTGACACGAACTAGACACGGAGGAGACACGGAGGAGACACGGGGGAGATACGGAGGAGAGTCGCGTAAAAATACAAGGTTTAGGACCGAGTTTTACGGATTTTAAAAACCTGGTTTTCCGTTGGATTTCAAGCTCATTTCAAGCTCATTTCAAGCTCGATATCCTTTTTATTCTTGATTTCGACACACTGATTGGACGTGTTAAAGATCCTTTCGATGGTCATAGGCTTTGAAAAGATGGTATCCAAAACATAAATAGAGCTGTTTTTTGGTGTGGTTTAGGATGCCAAATGAGTGATTTATAAATTATAAGTAGCTGATTTTTAGTGTTATTTTAATTTTTAACGTGTTTTATCGGATAAAATTTACACTTTATCGGTGATTTTTATGAGAATTATCGCTTTAATTTTTTAACACATTTGTTATCAAGTTGTTAAGCGTTGTTCGGGTGGCAGTGGTTAATCCTTAAAATAAACAGTCTTTTTAACATATTTATTGCATTTTATGCAATTTGTGACATCAATTCATAAATGATAATTAAAAAATTAACATAAATATTATTTGTTTATCTCGATTTAATTATTTTGATTTGCTTCATCAAGTCCATTCTAAAAGCTTGTTCTAGAGGAGTTTAAGTATGGACGTGATAAACAAAGGCCTTTGTAATTTTTTGAAATTAATTTGTTAACCAAATCTGGATTCTGTCAAAGCGGCAGCGTCCTATTTTAACCTGATACCTAATGAGCGATAAGCCATGCTGATTAGGTATCATAAAACCTACAATTATGGCCAGAAATAATAGTTTCGTAAAACTGGAAGGTACCTTAGATAACTTGACCTTCTACAGAAAAAATGGAGAGAATTTGGTAAAGACCAAATCTGCAATCAGTCGCTCTCGAATTATGAACGATCCAAAATTTAAGCGTACTCGAGAGAATATGCGTGAATTTGGTGGTGCCGCCACGGCTTCCAAATCTTTTAGAACTGCCTTTGCGGGGAGTGCCCAAAAATTTGGAGACATGTACATGGGCAGTCGAATGACCGGCATCATGAAGCGTATTGTTAACAGCGGTCCCGGATTGAGAGGGGAGCGCGAGATCTTGATTGCCGATTCGGTGGATCTGATCAAAGGTTTTGAATTTAATAATGCCGAGACCTTCAATTCCCGTTTTTTGCGGGTGGCTCAGTTGCCCGTGATCAGTCCCGACCGTAATTCAGTAGTTTGGGATCTTGACCCGTTTAGCCCCGATAGGTCGGTCAAGGCACCAGAGGGCGCTACCCATTTTAGTATTGTGTTCTCGGCAGGTTATGTTAGTGACTTTGCGTATAACACTGCTGAAAAAGCCTATAAGGCTCTCAGTCCCGAATTTGATGGGAGGAGTGGGACTGCGGTATCGTCGCCGATGTTATTAAGTGATGCCCTAACGCCCTTAATAGCTCTTGAGATTGTGCTGGCCACTGGTGACACGATACCTCTTGATGTTGTGTTTATGGTGGGGATTGGGATTACTTTTTACCAAGAGATCAATAACGATCTTTATGAATTTGCTGGTGGCAGCGTCATGAAAGTGGCGGTTACTGGATAAATTGTTTTGGAATGTTGCTGGAACCCTTCCATTGGTGTTATGAAAATGACGCTGGTGGGAGGGTTTTTTTTTTGATTGTAGCGCCTTGGATATTTTTTTAACATGAGTGTTAAGAAA
>JBARDR010000541.1:0-5594 GCA_049795335.1 Gelidibacter sp.
AATGATTTTTTAAATGTATCGCGCGTTCTATTTCATCAGTTTCATTGATATAGCGCTCATAAGCCACTAAGGAAACTTTTGAATCGACAATCATTTTTTTGTCGCCCGGCAAAGAAATGACCACATCGGGCATAACGCGCCGGCCTTCTTCCGAGGTAAAACTTTGCTGTACAAAATATTCACTGTCTTTTTGAAGTCCACTGCGTTCCAAAACACGCTCCAACACTAATTCGCCCCAATTTCCCTGCATTTTCGTATCGCCTTTTAAAGCTTTGGTCAAGTTGGTGGTTTCCTTGCTCATTTGCTCATTAAGCTCTTTTAAACCAATAATCTGACGTCGTAAATCGGCACTTCTGGAGATGTCTTCTTTATTGGTTTCTTCAACTCGTTTTTCAAAATGTTGAATTTTTTCCTGTAAAGGCTTTAAGATAGCATCAATGTTCTCTTTATTTTGAACGGTGAATTTGCTCGATTTTTCATCGAGGATTTTATTCGCCAAATTTTCAAATTCTACCGTGAATTTTTCCTGCAGTTTTTCAACTTCGGCTTTTTGTTCTTTGTTTTTAATGGCGAGATTATCGAAGTCCGCGTTTTTACGGGTCAATTCTGTATTTAAAAATTCTTTTTCCCTGCGGATATTTTCGCGATCGATTTCAATTTTTTTGAGCTCCGATTCGTACTGAGTTCTTGAATCCTGAAGCAATTGCTGAAGATTAGCACTGCGTTCCTCTAATCTGTTTTGTTCACCTTTGCTTTTCAGTTTAGCGATGGTTATGCCAATGTAAACGCCAATTCCGACAGAAATAAGAATGGAGATAATGAGGATGATGTTGTCGTTCATTTAAAATGTCAATTTTATCAAAGATAGATTTTTTTCTGACCGATGACTGTTGACCGATGACTGAAAATTCTAGTTTGAAGGATGAATTTGGAAGCACGGAGCATGAAGCTGGAAGTGTGAAGTATTAAGATTGGAGAATTTCGAGAGCATATTGAAATTCGTCTCATATTTATTTCTACCGACTGCTGACTGCTGACTGCCAACTGAACACTATTTCCGAACTCTAAACGATCCTGATGTCTCATCAAACATGATCAAATCTTCTGGAAATAAGGTGTTAAATGTTCCGTTTTCGATAAGATGACAGGGTTGGCCCGAAACGACCTTATCTTTGGTCATTACAATCATGTTGTCACATAATTGAATGGCCAAGTCAATTTCATGCGAAGAAAATAAAATAGTTTTTCCGGTTTCCTTAGCCAATTTTTGTAATAATTTTAAAATATAGGCTTTATGGTACATATCCAAATGTGTCGTTGGTTCATCTAAAATTATCAGATCCGTATCTTGAGCTAAAGCGCGCGCAATCATTACTTTTTGAAGTTGGCCGTCACTTAATTCATAACATTTTTTGGTTTTTAATGCTTCAATATTGGTTTGTTGCAGGGCTCTATTTGTGATGTCCATATCCACTTGAGATAAATTCCCAACCCAATTGGTATAAGGTTGTCGTCCTAATGCCACCAGTTCAAAAACCGAGAGATTTTTGGAGGCAATTGGTTCTGTAAGTACAAGGCTTAACTGTTTTGCCAATTCGACGGGTTCGTACTCAAATAGCGATTTTGAGTTGATGAAAATCTTGCCTTCCAATGGTTTTTGAACATTGGTCAAGGTTCGTAAAAGTGTTGATTTTCCTATACCGTTAGCACCCACTAAACTCACAAGTTGTCCTTTTTGTAAAACAATGTTGATAGCCCTCGCCACTTTATTTGTTTTCTTTTTAGAAGTGTATCCAATGGAAAGGTTTTTGGTTTCAAGGACGATATGTTGCTGTTCTGTAACCACTAATTCACGAATTTTTTGTCTATTAAATATATTCTATTATGTGTTATTTTTCTAAAAAAACATCTTCCGCTTTCTTACCAACAACCAAATCACTACTGGAGCGCCCACTAACGAAGTGATGGCATTAATCGGAAGCGTATAATTACTGTTAGGCAATTGCGCAATACTATCACAAATAAGCATCACAATCGCACCAATTAAAAATACGGCAGGCAATAGGGTTTTATGGTTTGAAGTATGAAAAATTTGACGTGTCATATGCGGAATGGCGAGACCAATAAATGCAATTGGTCCTGCGAAAGCAGTGATTGTCCCTGCCAATAAACTGGTGGCAATAATGATGAGAAGCCGTATTTGTTTCAAGTTGAGGCCTAAGCTTTTTGCATAATTTTCACCCAATAACAACGTGTTTAAACCCTTTATGGATACAGTGGACATTAGAATTCCAGTAAGATAGATTAAAAAGAAAATAAAAAGCTCATACCATGATAAATTACCTAAACTTCCAAAACCCCAAAAAACATATTGTTGCAATTGTTCTGCAGAGCTAAAGTAGGAGAGTACACTTACTACAGCCGAGGTTATGCTTCCAAACATCAAACCAATAATAAGTATGGCCATCGTATCGCGAACTCTTGAGGACACAATCATGACGGCCAAGAGCACTAGAAAACTCCCCAAACTTGCGGCAATCACGATGCTCCATTTTGACATTAGTAAGGAAGTCAGTACACCGCCAAAAAAACCAGAACCTAAAATAACCAAGGCGACACCCAAACTCGCACCTGAACTGATACCGAGCACAAAGGGTCCTGCTAATGGATTCCGAAATAAGGTTTGCATCAACAACCCTGAAATACCCAATCCCGAGCCTACTAAAATAGCGGTAAAGGCTTTTGGTAAGCGGTAATTTTGGATAATGTATTGCCAAGATTCGTTTTCAATTTCGCCCAATAAACTCTTGAAAATTTCCACTGTTGGAATAGAAACAGAACCCAAACTTATGTTCACGAAAAAAAACATGATAAGCAGTGCTATCAATATTAGAAAGGTAAATGTGTATTTTTTTTCCAAGTATTTACTTTTTTGTCATTCCGACATAGGGGGAATCACATGATGATGTCTCAGTTGGTTATAAGATTCCTCCTTCGTCAGAATGAGATAGTGTGCGGTATAATTATTCTAATCGGTTAAAAAAATAAGGTGTATAATCTTCCAACAACTCTGGATGGCATATTTTAATTAAATCTTTTAAAACCAAATCTGGTCGGGCCATTCCTGATTCAAAATATAAAACGCCACCTGTTTCTCCGGTAGTATTGACAAAAGAATACACCTCTTTGGTTTGGAACGCTTTAAATTGGGTATAATGCGCGTTTGCTTTTTCAATGGCGTCCAAACTTGAATAATACGATGGACTGATCCAAATATCTGCATCTTTGGCTTTGTCAAAAACAACTTCAAAGTTGAGTGAAAGACTGCCTTGTTCTGTGGTTTCACTCCAGAGATAATTCGCATTTGCATCTCTTAAAAGTTTGGCTTCAGGACTTGTGCCGCTTGGTAAGTACCAAATATCCTTATACATGGCACCACTTAAAACAGTTGGTTTTTTCGGGGCATTTTGAGCTATCTTTTTGGCTTCTAAATAATCGGTCTCAATAGATTTAAAAACAGCATCGGCTTCTTTCTCTTTGTTGTAAAGTACACCAAAAAACTTGATCCATTCTGCTTTTGCCAAAGGTGATTTTTCCACCCAGTCGCCATTATATATCACTGGAATCCCAGCTTTCTGAATGTTTTCAAAGGTTTTGTTGTTGCCATCAATGCCAAATCCGATGACTAATTCTGGTCTCAGTTCCAATAACACTTCGGTGTTGATGCTTTCGTTTTTGCCTAATTCCCTTATAGAACCTTTATCGATTAATGCTCTTGTTTTTTTAGAAGAGACATATTTCAAATCAGGAAAACCAATCAAGGTGTTTTCTGCATTCAATAATTCCAACCCAGGAATGTGAGTGGTAGAGGTTACTACTATTTTTTGAACGGGAATAATTATAACACCATCATAATCCCTTTTATCTAATTTAATTTTGGATGCCATCTCATTGCTTAGCAATAGATATCGAAAGGATTTGTCTGATTTAGGCCACGGGCTCTTGATTTCTAAAATCTTATAACCTTCATGATTTTCAATGGTAAAGCCTTCTGCATACGAAATTGAGGACTTTTCATTAGTGGTAGATTGTAAACTTTGTTCTAAACCCTTGTTTTCTTTACAATTGATGAAAATTAAAAACAGGAGCAAAATTGATAATTGTTTCAAAATCTTATTTTTTTTCATGTCAAAAGTAAGATTATTTAATGGAATCAAGACCTGAACTTCTCGAAGATTAGAGTTAGAAATAACCAAATTTGAAGGTCTTAATTCATTTAATAAATAAAAAAAAGACGCAATCAGTATTGTGATTACGTCTTTTTCTTAGACAAAAGAATATATTCGTTTCTGTTTTTTATTCAACAATCATCATCCCATCATAAATTTTACTATCCAAAGTATTCTCTAGAGGCTTTAAAATTTCTGTCGGCTGCGGCAACTGACGGGCAAAACTAACAATAGAATTGAGAGCAGTAGCCAAAAGCGGTTCGTTAACATCTCCCAAGGTTCCTAGCGTTGAAGGAAATTCCCCAATTTCAATAGTAGGAGTTAATCCTGTTGGTGGAACAAGTCCTCCGTTTTTATCCACTGAGTTGGCAATCAATGGCAATAGGATATAATTATGGGCAGGATTAACATTCTTTGGACCTAAATCAGGGGAATCGTAAATAGGCATTGAAGCTTGGGTTTTTCCCCTGGTATTGTCACCTATTTGAACGACTTCTATATATGGTTTTAAACTGTTGATGATTAACTCACTTGCGGATGCCGATGCATTGGTGGTCAATACATATACCTTTTGTAAATTTAAACTGTTGAGTGTTGAACCGCCTTTGCTGAGTGTATTTGTAAATTTGTAGTCACTATTAAGCTCTTGAAGTTCCTCGTTATAAATCAATTTCGAAAACACCTGTCCATTAAATTGACCGGTAATCATACTTCCCAATAAAACGGCACTATTCACAGAGCCACCTCCGTTATATCTCAAGTCTAATATCAAATGTTGTGCGCCACCAGCTTTTAATTCTGCAAAAGCATTATTAAGTTGCGTATCATAGTCTGCCGTAAAGGAATTGTAAAACAAATAGCCGATTTTAATTCCATTTATTTCAATCACTTTAGTCAGATATACGGGATTTTCATTGTAAACTTCCTTGGATAGCTTAGCACTTTCTGAAGTTGGTACTATAGTGTCATCTGAAGTTATTGGGGTGTTATTGGTATTATAGGTTGCAAAATTTAAGGTATAGCTATCGCTGTTTAAAAGTTGACTATAATTTTCAACGGTCATTTGTGTACCATTTACGGCGTTGAATATTTGACCACGTTTCAAACCCAAATTACTGGCTACACTATTATTGAGAACGATTTTGATAACACCAAAAACCTTCGTGTTGCTACCAGGTTCTCTATATAATAGAAACTCAAGACCATTACTTTTAAACACGCCACTTAACTGTTGCAAGAGCGCAATCCCATCGGCTGCAATTATGCTAAAACGATCGACGACTTCTCTTTCATAAATCAAACTTTCAAATAGCCCTTCGGGAGTAGCATAGCTGTTTAAATAGTTTGTATAGGCCTCATTTGAGG
>JBARDR010000542.1:0-2046 GCA_049795335.1 Gelidibacter sp.
TAATAATTGATTCTATAAGTGGAACTTTATTAAGCCCGTTACTTTTTACGTTTAAAGCCCATTTTACTTTATAAGGATAATATCTAAAATTTCCATTTTCATAGTCTATTATTTCAATGAATTCGGAATCAGTACTCGGATGTATAACAATAGCATTTATATCATTTAATCTGTCTATAACTTCAGAACGAAATTCGTAAGTTGGCGTTA
The DNA here is from genome assembly GCA_049795335.1 of Gelidibacter sp. Lineage (GTDB taxonomy): Bacteria > Bacteroidota > Bacteroidia > Flavobacteriales > Flavobacteriaceae > Gelidibacter. The sequence continues at coordinate 211 of JBARDR010000542.1, forward strand.
ATTGATTGATGAAACTTTCAATAGGTCTTATGTAATTGTAGTCTTCTGAAATTCCCTCACGTAATATAGCTCCCAGATAAATTTTGTCGGTTAAGGATAAATCTTGTAAATCGATTTTTTCATCATCATCGTAGCTTAACCAATCGTCAAGAAAATCCTGTTTTTGTTGTCTTTCTTTATCCTTTTGATACCATTCGAGAGCTTTGCAATTTTTGCAGGAACAAAATCCGCCATCTTCGTGTCCGCAGTTTGGGCAATATTCGGGTATTGTTTTCCACGATTGCTGGTCTCTTGAAACTCTTGGTCGAATAAGATTTGTATTACAGTAAGTACATTCAATTTCTAAAATTTCTGGTGGAAAATGATTAACGAGTTGGCTTGGTCTTAATTTTATATTATACTCCGAAATTAAGTCAGAAACTTTTTCTTTATCATAATAACGCTTAATTAATTCTTGGATTTGTTTTTCTGATAAATGTGCAAGTTTTTCGTTCATTTCCTTAATTTACTTGATGTTTCTTTAAATTGCCTACAACATGCGTATATATAACATATAACACTATAAGTGACGTATATATCACCTATACCACCACGTTATTTCATTTTATCCCCCCCTCTAATGTAGCTGATATACACAAGGAATCCAAAGGCCTTTCTAAAGTTTCGTGGATTATCTCAAAAAACAACATATGACCCTTAATACGAGTCTTATTATTGGTGATATACACCTGTAAGCTTCCCCAAAAATAGGACAGTTATTAATTCGAATTTACTAATTTTAAATTCAAACTGTCACAATGAAAACAAGCAAGTTTAGCGAGAGCCAGATAATAAACGCTCTCAAGGAGAATCAACAAGGTAGATCTGTAGGTGATATATCAAGAGAATTGGGTGTCGATAAGAGCACATTCTATTATTGGCGCAAGAAATATGGAGGTATGGAACAGCAGGAACTCAAGCGTTTAAAAGAGCTTGAAAATGAGAATAATAGGCTGAAACAGATGTATGCCGATGTTAGCCTAGACAATAAGATGCTAAAAGATCTATTGTCAAAAAAGTTTTAAGGCCTTCCGACAAAAAAGTTCGTGCCACCTATCTCATTAAGGAATATTCGATTCCCATTGTTCGAGCATGCCATATTGTTGACCTCAGTAGATCAATGTGGTACTATCAGAGTAAACGAGATGACAGCGAAGTTATTGATAAACTGACTGAGCTGGCCGAAGCATATCCCACAAGAGGTTTTGATGAGTATCATCTCAAAATCCGTCGTGAAGGCCTAATATGGAACAGAAAGCGCGTATTACGAGTGTATCGCGATATGAATCTAAAACTCAGGCGTAAACACAAAAAACGTTTGATCAAGCGCGTAAAGCAACCTCTGGAAACACCATCAGGTTTGAATGAATGCTGGAGCATGGACTTTATGAGCGATGTACTTACAGATGGAAGAAAAGTCCGTGTATTCAACGTAATAGACCACTGTAACCGTGAAGCTGTTGTTATCGATGCTGGATTATCATACCCAGCCAGAGCGGTAGTTGAAACACTTCAGAACCTTAAAGAAGAAATAGGAACACCAAAATATGTCAGATGCGATAATGGACCAGAGTTTACATCAAAAGCATTTATGAACTGGTGTACCAAAAACCATATTGAAATCAAGTACACTCAGCCAGGTAAGCCAATGCAAAACGGATACATAGAAAGGTTTAACCGATTCTTTAGAGAAGATATATTGGACGCCTATTATTTTAATGACATTTATCAACTTCAAAAATTAAGCGATAACTGGAGAGAAGACTATAATTTCAATCATCCTCATAAATCTTTGGG
>JBARDR010000543.1:0-4653 GCA_049795335.1 Gelidibacter sp.
AGGTAATGGAAATTCATCCTTGTTCAGTTCTAAGGATTCATTTTTTATCAGGTTTTCACCCGTTTTAACAGAGATCACGAGATTGTATTTATTTTTTAGTCCTGGTTCGATATTTACTAAATGGTACACCCGAACAGACACACTATCAACATCTTCTAAATAAAAAGTATCAGTCCATTTAGTATTAAGATCCTCTCTAATATATCTAGTTTTATTATAAGATATTTTATTGCTTAATGTGTCTAACGATATATTAAGTTTTTGATATGTTTTGACTCCTAAATACACCTCATGATAATATAAGTCCTCAACAATTCTAATCGATTTTTGAATCTCCTCGTAAGTTTGAGAATGGACTATACAGGTAAATAGAACTAACAGAGTACAAAGTGTTTTTTTCATGAATAGTGGTGTAACAATTAACATTTTCCCTATTTATTGGGATTAACCTTTAGTTTGAAGCCTACTTTTTGTTCTTTCGCTGTTGTACGTTCCTGTACGCTATTAGTGCTGCTCTCTGATTTGGACTCAGCTTATCGTAGTCCGTCCAATTAAGTTTAGTTTGCCCTTTTGGATCCCTCCTTTGCACTATTTTCTTCCACATTCATTGGCCTTAATTATTTTGATTTACTCTTCGTTTTTTTTTGATTGCCTTCTATTAAGTCAACCATTAACGTAAATAAATATACATAATTTATTATGCTTCTAAACCCTACAAATAAAGCATTAAATGTGAACTGATAAAATAAAGATAAATCAAAGATTTGAATAGTCCTAATTTCGAAGTAGTATGCAAATAGTGTGCAAATAAAAAAACCAACACTTTCAAAAACGCTTGAAAGCATTGGTTTCATTAGTGGAGAAGATCGGGCTCGAACCGACGACCTCTTGACTGCCAGCCAAGCGCTCTAGCCAACTGAGCTACATCCCCAAATTATTTTTTCGCCACTTTCGACCTGCGGTAGTTTAAAAAAGATTTTACAACTTCTTAACGAGGGGCAAACTTACTATATTTTTCTATATATCCGCTTCAATTTTGCCTTTTAATTCTAATGATTAAAAGAAGTCTATTTTAATCCGCTCAAAACTAACACTGGCAATTTTGAACTATTAAAGTCCTTCTTCAGAATGGTATTGTTTTCCCATATTTTGGTAAAAAAACCGCGCTTTCTACGTACCACACATAACAAGTCCGGATTACTTACTTTATAGTTTTCCAAAACGCCCTGAAATGTTGTGGCATTTTCACTATAAATCGTGTTGTCTACCAAACTTGCCAATTCCACGTTGACTTCAAAATCACCTTCGTTGTGAAATGGTGTTTGGACCAAAAGCAATTCAACTTTTGACTTGAACTTGTTTTTGATAGCAATTAAGGGTTCTAAAACATCCTCTTTTTTAATGATAGCTGATTTTAAAGCCACTAAAATATTTTCGATGGGCGCAAACTTAAAGTTTTCCGGAACGATCATCGCAGGAATATTTGTGCGCTTAATAATCTTACCTGAAGTTTTTCCTAAATAGACTTCTTCTTTGATAGAATTGGTTCTTGGTTCAATTAAAATCAAATCAATATCTGCCGTCTGACAGATCAATTCTATAGTATCTACCAATTTTCCTTTGAAGGTTTTTACAACAACCTCAACACCGGCAGTATCCACTTTTTTCACATGTGCTTTTAAGAATGCTAAACTTTCTCTCTCCAAGATATCATCAACTTTTATCATGGTGCCTGCCTTAGTGTAGACATTAAATATTTGAACAACATATAATTTAGCACCAAATGCCCTGGCGAAATCCACTGCATATTGCAAATGACTTACAGCATTATTTGATGACCCAACTGGAACTAATATATTTTTCATATCTGAATTTAACACTAAATTTAGGCAAAAATAAACATTAAAATGATTCGGAAAGCGACTTCCTCAGATATTGAATCTATTTTGCTCTTGACAAAGGCCTGCGCCAAGGACATGATTAGCAAGGGCATTTACCAATGGAATGAACATTACCCTAATGCCGAAGCCTTTGAGAACGATATTAAACGTGATGAATTGTATGCTTTGACGCATGGCGATGGTATCGTCGGTGTTATAGTAATTTCTACTTTTATGGATCATGTATACAAGCCTATAAAATGGCTGATAACAAGTAATAAAAACATTTATATCCACCGATTAGCCGTAGATCCTGAATACCAAGGACGAGGTTTTGCCCAACAACTTATGGATTTTGCTGAAAAATTTGCTTCAGACAATAAGTATAGCTCGGTCAGACTGGACACCTTTTCTCAAAACGAGAGAAACCAAAGATTTTACGAAAGACGGGGATATAAGCGCCTGGGATCCATTTATTTCCCCTACAAAAGTGAACATCCATTTTACTGTTATGAAATGGTTTTATAACTTAGAAAAGTTATTTTGCCAAGTGAACAAAACAAGTAACTTTGGAACTATATAATTTAATAAAAAACTATGGAATTTCTTGAATTTTTAAGTGGCAATGGCTTATTTTTAGTTTTAGCCGTGATATTGATTGTTATTTATGTTTATAACCGAAGAAAAAAAAGGTAAGATTATCTAGTTTTTAACCACCCTGTAATGCTCAATCTTTCCTTTTTGACGGGCCTTACTTCGTGTTCGATAATCTGACTTTCAAAAATAACCACGCGACCCGGAAAAGGATAAATGATTTTTTCGACCTCCTGACCTCGCTCATCTAAATATAGCACCAATTCCCCACCATTCTCTGGCAACCAACCGGCCTCGTTCAAATAACACACAAAGGATAACTTGCGTCGGTCATCATTCTGAAACGTATCAATATGACGTTTGTAAAAGGTACCTGTAGGATATAAAGCATAATGAAACTCTTTACGTAGAATCCCCAAAAAGCAGGTTTTATTAAGATAAGTGATTAGGTGATTAATTTTAATAAAGAATAATGATTCAGCAGCGTTGGTATGCGCTTCATCAATCCATAAAATGACATCGCCTCTTATAGTCTTTACAATAATTTCATTGACTCTATTTCCGATGGCTGCTTTTTTAAAGACATCTTCTTCATGTTTAGCGATTAAAGACTGTCTTAATAGGCAAATCTCTTCTGCAGTGAAAAAATCTTCAACGATGGCATACTTTTGAGTCACAATATCATCGATAATCCTCTCATATAAGGGATTTTCAACAAATTCAATATCTTGGAAAAGCGCGCTCATCTTATCATAACTATATAGTGACTTTGGATACTAAATAGAGCCAAATTTCTATCAAATGTAATCTAAAATCAGATTCCTTTTACAAATTGAATATCTTTGCAATAAATTGACGCTATATGAGCAAAATCCGAATTACAAAGCAATTTTCTTTTGAAACTGGTCATGCCCTTTATGGCTATGATGGCAAGTGTAAAAATGTGCATGGACATAGTTACAAATTATCAGTCACGGTGTTTGGAACTCCAATTAGTGATACAACCAACGTGAAATATGGAATGGTCATTGATTTTTCAGATTTAAAGAAAATCGTTAAAAGTGAAATTGTTGATGTTTTTGACCACGCTACAGTATTCAACAAAAACACGCCACATGTAGAATTGGCCAAAGAATTAGAAATTCGCGGTCACAATGTACTTTTGGTCGATTATCAACCTACCAGTGAAATGATGGTCATTGATTTTGCTGGAAAAATAAAAAAATATTTACCTGAAAACATTCAATTACACTCTTTAAGACTTCAGGAAACTGACTCGAGTTTTGCAGAATGGTATGCGAGCGATAATTAAGTCCTCAGTGGCCAGTCCGCAGTTAGCTGCATTCACGAAACATTCGTAAATTCGTGGCTGTTTTCAATATCTCTTTTTAATGAATATTCCAAAAGGAAAAAAAATATACTTTGCTTCTGACAATCATTTGGGAGCTCCTACTAAAGAAGAATCCTATCCACGCGAAAAAAAGTTTGTCGCTTGGTTAGATGAAATCAAGGAGGATGCTGCTGCCATTTTTTTGCTTGGCGATCTCTTCGACTTTTGGTTTGAGTACAAAACTGTTGTTCCAAAAGGTTTTACCAGAACCTTAGGCAAACTTGCTGAAATCAGTGACTCCGGAATTCCCATCTACTATTTTGTAGGCAATCATGACTTATGGATGCATGGATATTTTGAAGAAGAACTGAATATTGAGGTCTTCCATAAACCGAAAGAATTCATTTTTAATGACAAAACCTTTTTTATAGGGCATGGCGATGGCTTGGGACCTTATGATAAAGGCTACAAACGCATGAAAAAAGTGTTTACCAATCCGTTTTTTAAATGGTGCTTTAGATGGTTACATCCTGATTTGGGCGTTAAAATAGCCCAACATCTTTCTGTTAAAAATAAATTGATTTCGGGAGATGACGATGCCAAATTTTTAGGAGAAGATAAAGAATGGCTAGTTCAGTATTGCAAAAGAAAACTCGAAGGCGAACATCGCGACTTCTTTGTGTTTGGACATCGCCATCTACCGCTTGAGATTAAGTTGAATGACAGTTCTTCATATGTCAACTTAGGCGATTGGATTCAATATTATACCTATGGTGTTTTTGATGGTGAGAAAATGGAGCTAAAAACCTATTAATCGTCCTTCTCATGCTCCTCCAAATCCTTCATGAG
>JBARDR010000544.1:0-5136 GCA_049795335.1 Gelidibacter sp.
CTTCTACAGAGATCAATTGCTTTAATCCATGTGCTCCAAAAGCACCTAGTGCGATTGCAACAATCCCTAAAACCGCTGCCGTAATCAAAATTGTTCGATTCATATATTTATATTTTTGGTTTCAATAACCGAGAGTTATTTAGTAAATTCGTGTTTGCAAAAAACAAAATTACTCAACAATTCTCATTATGCGAAAAATTTTAGTGATAGGTTCAGGAAAATCATCGTCTTACCTAATTAAGTACCTATTGGACAAATCAACCGAAGAAGATTTACATATTATTGTTGGTGATATTGACCTTAAAAACGCACAGAAATTAATCAACAACCATGAGAAGGGACAAGCGATAACCTTAGATGTTTTTAACAAAACATCTCGCAAGAATGCCATTGAAAACGCCGATATCGTCGTCTCCATGCTTCCTGCCCGATACCACATTGAAGTGGCTAAGGACTGTGTCACCTATGGCAAACATTTAGTCACTGCTTCCTATGTGAGCAAAGAGATGGAAGACCTAAATAATGTTGTAAAAAACAAAGGTCTGGTCTTTATGAATGAAATTGGCGTTGACCCAGGCATTGATCATATGAGCGCCATGAAGATTATTGACAAAATTAGAGCAAAAGGCGGTAGAATGGTATTGTTTGAATCGTTTGCTGGCGGCCTAGTAGCTCCAGAAAGCGACAATAACCTATGGAACTATAAATTTACCTGGAACCCTCGAAATGTCGTGATTGCTGGCCAAGGTAGTGCTGCTAAATTCTTACAGGAAAACGATTATAAATACATTCCTTACCATCGTTTATTTAGAAGAACTGAATTCTTAGAAATAGAAGGTTACGGACGCTTTGAGGCTTATGCCAATAGAGATTCTTTAAAATATCAAAGTGTTTATGGACTGGACAACATTAAAACATTGTATAGAGGCACCATGCGCCGGATTGGTTTTAGTAGAGCATGGAACGTATTTGTACAACTCGGAATGACCGATGACAGCTATACGATTGACGATAGCGAGAACATGAGCTATCGTGATTTTGTTAACGCTTTTTTACCATACAGCCATACCGATTCTGTAGAGCTTAAATTCAGATTATCACTCAAAATTGATCAGGACGATATTGTTTGGGAGAAGTTTGAAGAATTGGATATTTTCAACAGCACCAAGATGGTAGGACTTAAAAAAGCAACCCCTGCCGAAATTCTTCAAAAAATATTGATGGACAGCTGGACGCTTGCAGATGATGACAAAGACATGTTGGTCATGTATCACAAGTTTGGCTACGAACTGAATGGTAAAAAACATCAGATTGATTCCACCATGGTCACTATTGGCGAGGACCAAACCTATACGGCCATGGCAAAAACAGTGGGTTTACCCGTAGCTATGGCTACTCTTGCCATTTTAAATGAAAAAATAACCACACCAGGGGTTCAAATACCGATCACTAAAGAAGTTTACGGTCCTATTTTAAAAGAATTAGAGGACTTTGACATCAAGTTTACTGAAAAAGAAATGCCTTATTTGGGGTATAATCCTTTGAACGTGTAAAGTTAGCTGGAGTCTTGAGACAAGAAGTTTGGAGTTGAATTTACCTAAGGTAATTAATGACATCAATTTAACATAAAGGGATACTTCATGCTTCGTGCTACTAACTCCTAAGTTTATTTATGAAAATAGTCAATCAAAATATTCAAATTGACGGTATCGATAAAAAGATACTGCGTGCTTTGATGGCCGATGCCAGAACACCTATTTTGGAAATCGCCAGAAAGGTTGGCATTTCAGGTGCTGCGATACACCAACGCTTGAGAAAGTTAGAGAAGTCAGGTTTAATTTCCGGATCCAAGTTTGTCATCAATCCGAAGGTACTGGGCTATACGACCATGGCTTTTGTTGGGATTTATTTGGATAAAGCGATGAGCAATCCAGAGGCCGTAAAGCAACTTCAAAAAATCCCAGAAGTATTGGAATGCCATTATACTACGGGAAATTGGAGTATTCTGATAAAAATCCTTTGTAAGGATAATGAGCATTTGATGCATTTACTGAATAAGGAAATACAATCTATCGCTGGGGTGTCGCGAACCGAAACCTTTATTTCATTAAATCAGCAGATTGATAGGCAGATTGAGGTTTAGAATTCAGTCTGCGGCCTACACTTGACAGTCTTCAGTTGGCAGTCCTCAGTTGGCAAATGGTAGTATCTAACAAAAAAACTCCTGAAAATTTCAGGAGTTTTTTGTTTTTTATAACTGAATGAAATTAATCTCTCGACATAAAAATCTGAAGGACATACCAGAATAGGAGCATTAAAGAGGCAAATAGGCCCAATGCGGCTGGAATATAATCATTTGTAGAATATTTGTTGACCAGATTTGACGTTTGGTATAAAATAGCGCCACCTGCCAAAAGACACATACCGACTGAAAACCATAATCCTAAGTTAAATCCGAATAAGGCTCCCGCAATCATTAATCCTATAGCGATAAAAAAACCAACGGTCAATCCAGTTCTAAGGAATGAGAAATCCTTTTTAGTCAAAAATACCACTGCAGATAATCCAGTAAATAAAGCCAAAGTCACAATAGCGGCTTGATTCAAAAGCTCAGGACCTGAATCCATATAAAACATTGCTATATAAATCAGTGGCACAAAAATAAAAGCCTGCGCCAAAATATAAAGTCCGAAAGCTGAATATTGCGTATTTTTATCTGTAGACTTCATAGTCATTTTTTCTGCATAACTGGTAATGAACATGAAGCCTCCTAACATAATCAACCATTTATAGCCTTGAGTCATTGACAGCATAAAACTGACAATAATTTCACTTTGCAATAATAAGTATTCAAAAATGACGAAAACTAAAACTCCGCCGGCTACGTGACTATAAGTCTTTTTATAAAAATCCACACGCTCAGCGTCCGTGGCCTGTACCAATAGTTTTGTGTCAAAACTGTTAAAATGGTTCTCAGTAGGCTGTTCCATAAATTAAGGTATTTAGTTAAGGGTTAAAAATAGAGAAATAAATAGACCGAACAACAAAAATTTGCGTTCGGTCCTTAGCTATTATTATATTATAAAATTAATCTCTTCCACCAAAAACTTGCATTGCCCAGTAAAGCAAAGAAGCTAATGCACCAATAGCAGCAACCAAATAGGTTCTGGCAGCCCATTTAAGCGCATCTTCCGATCCGGCATATTCTTCTGGAGTTAGCATGTTTTTGCCTTTTAACCAAGCCAACGCTCTGTTACTGGCATCATATTCTACTGGTAAGGTGATTAAACTGAACACCGTTGCAAACCCCATAAATACCAGTCCCGCGACGGCAATATAGTAGCCAAATCCAGCACCTGCAGCGGCACCAAGAACCAAACCACCAATCACCAACCACTGCGACATTCCTGAAGTCACACTCACTACAGGTACCAGTGCGGAGCGCATTTTTAAGGCAGCATAAGCTTGCGCGTGCTGTACGGCATGACCACATTCATGAGCCGCCACCGCAGCCGCAGCCGCATTACGCTGATCATAAACAGCTTCACTTAAGTTAACAGTTTTATTTTTTGGATTGTAATGGTCCGTCAATTGTCCTTTTACGGAAATCACTTCCACATCACGAATCCCATTATCGGCCAACATTTTTTCAGCGATTTCCTTTCCGCTCATGCCATTTCTTAAATGGACTTGTGAGTATTTTTTAAATTTGCTTTTTAATTGACTGCTTACCAACCAGCTGACTAGTGCAATACCACCAATCAAGATCCAATAACCCATCATTCCTGTTCCACCCATGTTTATTCTTGTTTAAATTTAATCTAATATAACAAAAAGTAAGCCAATTTGACCTAATGTAATTTTGTCAGTTTCTCGCTGTCATTATAAAAATCGGAGCATACAAAAGATTGCTTCACTTCGTTCGCAATGACCTTATCCTACAATATTCACAATTTTACCAGGAACGATAATCACCTTTTTAGGCGTGCGTCCTTCCATTTGTGCCATTGTTTTTTCGTGTGCCATCACAGCTTTTTCGATTTCAGCTGCGCTCAGATCCATCGGTAACTCTAAGGTAAATTTCATTTTTCCGTTAAATGAAATTGGATAGTTCTTACTACTTTCTACCAAATGACTCGCATCAAATTCAGGGAATGACGCCCGTGAAATCGATTCATTATGTCCTAATTGGCTCCATAATTCTTCTGTAATATGTGGTGCATATGGTGATAATAAAATCAAGAAAGGCTCCAAAATTGCTTTACTCGTACATTTCTGAGCAGTCAATTCGTTAACGGCGATCATAAACGTAGACACTGAGGTATTGAATGAGAAGCTCTCAATATCTTCTTCAACCTTTTTAATGGTTTTGTGAAGTGTTTTCAAATTATCTGCGGTTGGTTCTGAATCGGTAACATTTACACCGTTATCGCCCACATACAATTTCCACAGTTTCTTAAGAAAACCGTTAACGCCTGTAATTCCTGCCGTATTCCAAGGTTTAGCTTGTTCTAACGGCCCAAGGAACATCTCGTATAAACGCAAACTATCGGCGCCATATTGCTCACAAATGGAATCTGGATTGACGACGTTATATTTGGATTTCGACATTTTATCCACTTCGCGACCTACAATATACTTACCATCTTCTAGGATAAACTCAGCAGACTCAAAATCTGATCGCCATACTTTAAAAGCTTCAATATCCATTTCATCAGACGCATTCACAAAATTGACATCCACATGAATTTGTTGGACTTTATAATCTCCAATTAAATTTTTTGACACAAACTTCTGTGTACCTTCAATGCGATACACCAAAGCACTCGTCCCCAAAATCATCCCTTGGTTAATCAGCTTTTTAAATGGCTCTTCGATACTTACAAATCCTCTATCTTTTAAAAATTTGACCCAAAAACGAGAATAAAGCAAATGGCCTGTAGCGTGCTCGCTTCCGCCAATGTATAAATCGACGTCTTTCCAATAATTTAAAGCCTCTTCACTTGCAAAAGCCTCATCATTATGGGAGTCCATATATCTGAAGAAATACCAAGAACTACCCGCCCATCCTGGCATGGTATTCAACTCCAATGCAAAAACTGTTTTATTATCAATCATCTGATTACTGACCACTTC
>JBARDR010000545.1:0-1916 GCA_049795335.1 Gelidibacter sp.
GTCGTTCCTTTATCTCCTCGGTAATTTCTGGATAACGTTTTCTGGCGCCTTCATAGGTAATATGTCGCAAATAAGCATTTTCTCCGCGCTTGCCTTTATCAATAAGATCCTCGGCATGTCTAAATTCCTCAGGAATTCCAAACGCCGGCAACAAGACATCTCTTGCCAGCTCATAGGCCTCCACTTTATCAACCACTTCCTGAATATTGGAAATAGCTTCGGGGATGTCCTTAAAGAGTTTTTTCATCTCTTCGCCCGACTTAAAATAATATTCCTGGTTAGGCATTCCAAAACGATACCCGCGGCCACGTCCTATAGGCGTCGACTGATTTTCGCCATCTTTAACACAGAGTAAGATATCGTGCGCATTGGCATCATCCCTCTTACCATAATAGGTATTATTGGTAGCGACCAACTTAATGTCGTGCTTTCTTGCAAAATCAATCAACACAGGATTAACCCGATTTTCATCTTCCTGATTATGGCGCATCAACTCCACATAAAGATTGTCACCAAATTCCTCTTTCCACCAAAGCAAGGCTTCTTCGGCCTGGTTTTCTCCAATATTCAAAATCTTGCTAGGAACTTCGCCATAGAGGTTTCCAGTTAAGACAATAAGATCCTCCTTGTATTCTTGAATTAGTTTTTTATCAATCCGAGGCAAATAATAAAAGCCGTTCACAAAGGCGTGCGACGATAACTTAGACAAGTTATGATAGCCGTTTTTATTTTTGGCCAACAGGACAATTTGGTAACCGTTATCCTTCCGGCTCTTATCCTTGTGGTCTTCACACACAAAAAACTCACAGCCCAGAATAGGTTTGATTATTTTTTCAGTCGGTGTTTCGCCGCGTTCTTCAGCAGCCTTATTTTTAGCCTCAACATTTCTATTGTGATTGCCCACCGCTTTCACAAAGTGAAAAGCACCCATCATATTGGCATGATCGGTAAGCGCTACGGCTGACATATCTTGCTCCGCAGCTAAAGCCACCAGATCAGGCACACTGATGGTCGATTGCAATACTGAAAACTGCGAGTGGTTGTGCAAATGCACAAACTCAACATCTTTAAGCTCTTCAATATTTTGGGCAATTTCTTTTTTGGAAGGTTCATCAGATTTTTGAAGTGCTTCAATCTGTTTTTTAACCTTTGCACTTTCGGCTTTAAGATTGATATGCTTTAATCCGATCAGCTGAATAGTTCCCGGATTTGACTCTTTAAAATTCTCAAAATAATCGGACGCAACGTCCAATTGCTCTATCGTGTATTCTTCACGTCTGATCAATTCCAAAAAACAACGCGTAGTGGCCTCGACGTCGGCAGTAGCATTATGTGCTTCTGAAAAAGGAACATTAAAAAGAAATTGATGCAACTCGGTTAAAGTCGGCAATTTAAATCGTCCATAACGTCCGCCCGGAAGTTCACATAAGCTGGCCGTATGTTCTGTACAGGTATCTAAAACAGGAAGTTCCTGTAAATTATTGGCCACCCCTTCACGATGAAATTCAGCGCCCATAATGTTCAAGTCAAAACCAACGTTTTGTCCCACAACAAATTTAGTCTTTGCTAAAGCGGCATTGAATTTCTGCAAAACTTCAGCTAACGGCACACCTTGCTGTTGGGCAAGATCAGTTGAAATACCGTGAATTTTCTCAGCATCATAAGGAATATTAAATCCGTCAGGCTGCACTAAATAATCCTGATGCTCGATAATATTACCCATAGCGTCATGCAATTGCCAGGCAATTTGGATACATCTTGGCCAGTTATCCGTGTCCGTGATGGGCGCATCCCAACGTTTTGGTAATCCTGTGGTTTCGGTATCGAAAATTAAATACATGTATGTTGCTTTGTTTGTCGTTTCTTGTTTAGTCGTTTTTAGCCTCGAACCTATCTAATGCTGGTCGAATCAAAGA
>JBARDR010000546.1:0-8346 GCA_049795335.1 Gelidibacter sp.
CGAACAGAGAAGTTAAGCCCGTTTGCGCCGATGGTACTGCATCCCGTGGGAGAGTAGGTCGCCGCCTTTTTTAAAGAGTCCCCAACATTCGTTTGTTGGGGACTTTTTTTGTTCGTAGGGGTTTGTAACTTCATCTATATCAAATCATTTATAAAATTATGAATGCTTTTTTAAATCTAAAAGATGTTCGAAAACTTATCAATTTTGTGTATTTTCAAATGCTGTTAGAAATAGCTTATGATGGAAGTAAATAAAGATATAGAGTTAGCGTGGGATTTTGTAAACAATACCAATCAGAGCGTTTTCCTAACGGGAAAGGCCGGTACTGGGAAGACCACGTTTCTTCATAATTTAAAACATAAATCTTTAAAGCGCATTGTGGTGGTGGCTCCTACAGGAGTTGCTGCAATTAATGCGAAAGGGGTTACCATTCATTCTTTTTTTCAATTGCCTTTTGGTCCAATTTTACCGGACGCAGATTCCAATCAGGCGTCGGGCTTTAATAAGAAATTCAGTAAAACCAAAATCAATATTATTAAATCTATGGATTTATTAATTATTGATGAAATAAGTATGGTGCGTGCTGATGTTTTGGATGGCATTGACAAAACTTTGAAGCGCTTCAGGAATCGTAATAAAACGTTTGGTGGGGTGCAAGTGCTCATGATAGGGGATTTGCAACAGCTATCGCCCGTGATTAGAGAGAATGAATGGCAACTTCTTAAACCGTATTATCAAACAGGGTATTTCTTCAGTAGTCATGCGTATCAGCGCTGTAATGCCATTACTATAGAATTAAGACATATATATAGACAGGAAAATCCCAAGTTTATTGAGATTCTCAACGAAATCAGAAACAATACACTTTCTGAAACTTCTGCGAATGAATTAAACAAGCGTTATATCAAGGATTTCAGACCAGATCCGAAAGAAGGTTATATTGCATTGACCACGCATAACAATCGTGCAGAACAGGTTAATAATGCCGAATTGGAAGCGTTAACTTCGAAAGAATTCAAGTATAAAGCGAAAGTGTCAGGGAAGTTTCCTGATCATGCATTCCCCAATAATGAAGAGCTCATATTAAAGGTCGGTGCACAAGTGATGTTTATCAAAAATGACAGTTCTCCTGAAAAGCGTTACTTCAATGGTAAAATCGGGAAGGTCATTTTGTTGGATAAAGATGAAGTAGTCGTAAAATGTCCGGATGATGAGTTTAATATTGTGACGACGCCCGAAGAATGGGAGAATATTAATTATTCTGTAAATCCTGAAACGAAAGCAATCACGGAAGATAAAATAGGTTCGTTTACCCAAATGCCGTTGCGTTTGGCTTGGGCCATTACCATACATAAAAGTCAAGGTCTGACGTTCGAAAAGGCCATTGTTGATGCTCAAGGTGCATTTGCACATGGACAAACTTATGTGGCGTTAAGCCGATGTAAATCTTTAGAAGGTCTGGTTTTAAAAAGTAAGATTGATTCGAGCCAGATTATCAATGACCAACAGGTGAGTTCATTTACTAAAACATCGGCGGAGAACCAACCTGATGAAAACACACTACAATCAGCACGAAAAACCTTTCAATTAGAGTCCATTCATGAGATTTTCGATTTTTACGAGTTTTTATATCCAGCTAATCGTTTGTTGGACATTTTTTATAAGAATCGGGGCAGTATTCAAGGGAATGTAGAATTACCTTTGATGACCATGAAAGAGGGGATTACCAATCTCTTAAAGGTTAGTAATGGTTTTAATGTACAATTAAAACAAATCGCTGATGCTGATGATTTGCCTGAAACTAATATTTCTATTCAAGATCGGTTTAAAAAGGCCATCGCATATTTCAAAACCGAAACAGAGATATGTGTCGTGGACACTTTAAAGACCTTCCTTTATTCTACTGACAATAAAGCTATTGAAGTTGACCTCGTTAAAAGCCTGGACCTCATAGAAGAATTATTGGTTGCTAAATTATCTTATTTTAATGGTTTGGCAGAAGGATTTTCTACTCAGAAATTTTTGGAGTTAAGAGCCAAATCGGTGTTCTTGACGAAAGATAAACCTAAAAAGACCAGATCATCGGTTATTGATGGCACGGTTAATATTGAATTATTTGAATTATTGCGGGAATTGCGTAATGAGATCGCGAATGAAAATGGCCTTGTGCACTATCAAGTTTTCACTCAAAAAGGCTTGTATGAGATTTGTGAAGTGCTACCCATCACTAAAAAACAACTTTTAGAGATTGATGGTTTTGGAAAAGTACGGGTAGAGAAATATGGAGACCAGATTTTGGAGGTCATTAGAACTTATTGTGATGAAAATGACATTGAAACTGATGATGCTATCGAATTTGAAGAACGCTCAGAACCAAAGAAGAAAGTCGCTAAAGGCGATTCCGACAAAATATCATTAGAATTATACCAATCAGGCAAAACGATTGCTGAAATTGCTACTGAGCGTGAACTTGTGGAAACAACAATCTTTGGTCATTTATCTAAATTTGTCGTTACTGGAGAGGTTGATATAAAGGATTTGATTTCTGAAGGACATTTTAAAGAACTAACTGAACTCATTCCAAAACATACGTTTGAGAATCTTACCGATTTGAAGCGTCAGCTGAACGATAAATATAGCTACAGTGATATTCGTTTGGTTTTAAATACTATGGAGATCCCATCTGATAAAACAAAAAAAGACCCCACCTAAGTTGAGTCTTCCGTAAATATATCTAAAGAAAAAGTTACGCCTTAATAATATTTCTTGAAATCACAATTTTCTGAATCTCTGAAGTACCTTCATAAATCTGGGTGATTTTTGCATCGCGCATCAAGCGTTCCACATGATATTCTTTAACAAAACCGTTTCCACCGTGAATCTGAACCGCTTCAACGGTATGCTCCATCGCCACTTTTGAGGCAAATAATTTTGCCACCGCACTTGAAACATCGTAATTATTGCCTTGATCTTTATCCCAAGCGGCTTTCATTACTAAGTGACGCGCGGCTTCAATATCGACGTACATATCGGCCAATTTAAAAGCGATCGCTTGATGGTTACAAATTTCAGTACCGAACGCTTTCCGCACTTTTGAATATTTCAATGCCAATTCATAAGCTCCGGCAGCAATGCCTAAAGCTTGCGCTGCAATACCAATTCGTCCGCCAGACAGTGTTTTCATTGCAAAACGGAATCCTGAGCCGTCCTCGCCAATTCTGTTTTCCTTCGGAACTTTCACATCATTGAACTGAAGGGTGTGCGTGTCACTTCCTCTAATGCCTAATTTATCTTCTTTTGGACCAATATCAAAACCGGGCATCCCTTTTTCAAGAATAAAGGCGTTGATCCCATGAGAACCTTTGTGCTTATCCGTTTGGGCAATTACCAAATACACATCGGCACGACCACCGCTGGTAATCCAGTTTTTGGTGCCATTAATGACATAATGATCACCTTTGTCTATCGCTGTGGTGGTTTGGGAAGTCGCGTCGCTACCAGCTTCGGGTTCACTCAAACAGAAGGCACCTACATACTCTCCAGTTGCCAGTTTAGTAAGATATTTTTGTTTTTGCTCCTCATTGGCAAAAGCTTCCAAGCCATAACAAACTAAAGAGTTGTTTACAGAAACAATGACGGAAGCCGAAGCATCGATCTTAGACAATTCCTCCATGATCAATACATATGAAATCGCATCCATCCCGCTTCCACCATATTTAGGATCGACCATAATCCCTAAAAAGCCAAGATCTCCCATTTTTTTGACCAGTTCATTTGGGAACACTTGCTTATTATCCCGTTCAATAACACCTGGAAGGAGTTCAGTAATGGCAAAATCACGTGCAGCATCACGGATCAATTTATGTTCTTCAGTTAGCGTAAAATCCATCTTATAAAATAATTGTTGATTTATTAAAAAACGAATCCAAATATAAGGTTTTACGAGTATTTTATCAATTTGAATGGCTATTTTTACGCTCATGTATAAAAATCACTACAACGTTATAGGAGTTATGTCAGGTACCTCACTGGATGGACTGGATATTGCCCATTGTACTTTTAGCTATTCAGGGGGATGGGATTTTCAGATAGTGGAGGCCGAAACCTTTCCGTATCCATCTGACTGGGTTGAGAAACTAAGAAACCTGGTAACATTTACCAAGATAGAATTACTCCAATTGGATGAAGCGTATACTAGTTTTATCGGAGATGCAATCCGTCAGTTTATTCAAAAACACAAGCTGGTTAATTTAGATGCGATATGTTCTCATGGTCACACAGCATTGCATCAACCAGAAATCGGGCTAACTTATCAAATTGGGAATTTGCCAAAACTAGCAACCATTTTAAAGGAAACAGTGGTTTGTGATTTCAGGATTGAAGATGTTGCTCTAGCAGGTCAGGGCGCGCCATTAGTGCCTATTGGTGATCGGCTTTTGTTCTCTAAATACGACTATTGTCTAAATTTGGGTGGTTTTGCGAATATTTCTTTTGAAGACAAGGGACAACGGATTGCTTATGATGTTTGCCCTGCGAATATAGTGCTCAATCATTATGTGGCAAGCTTAGGATTTGACTACGACAGAGGTGGAGAAATCGCAAAATCAGGAGCGGTTGAGGAGATTTTGTTGCATGAGCTTAATGCTTTAAGTTATTATAAATCCCATTATCCAAAATCATTAGGATTGGAATGGGTTAAATCAGAAATTTTTCCATTGATAGATTCGTTTCAATTAAGTACGAAAGATATTTTAAGAACATTTGTTGAGCATATAGCCGTTCAAATTTCTAACGAAATCAAATCTGAAAGTAAAGTATCAGTATTAACGACTGGAGGCGGTGCATTTAATACGTTTTTGATGGAACACCTTTCAGAAAAAACTAAGAGCGCTATCGTTATTCCTGAAAACTCTATCATAGAGTTTAAAGAAGCGCTCATCTTTGCGTTTTTAGGCGTGCTAAAATTGCGTAATGAAACCAATTGTTTGAGCAGTGTGACAGGTGCTTTACATGATCACAGTTCGGGTAAAATTTATTATTCGTAAAATAAAGGTGAATTTAATTCAAAGAGATTTATAGTTTTTTATATTTGTTACAAAATATAAGATAAAAAGTCAGTTTTTTAGCGTATTATCTAACTCAATCAACTAGAATGAACATCATCAGATGACAGAATTACTTCATAACTACGAAGAAAAAAAATCTGTAATTGCACTAAAATCGGAAAACCTAAACGACACGTTTACGGGTTGCTTTTCTTTACGCAGTTGCCTGTCAGAAAGATATCACTATTCATGACGGTTTAAAGATGAATGGGGTGTTGCCTTTGTCAAAATAGATAAAAGGAAATACGCTCTGGTTAGTGTACTCACTAATTTTATGGAAAAGAAGGGTCAAATTGATAGGTGTCATTTCTAAAAATTTAGAAAACAGCATCAAAAAACGAAACAAGGAGTTTATAATAAAAATCAAAGTAAAACAAGCGTAAGCGAAACCGCGTAAAGAAGAGCATTTAATCAACTTATTTAATTTTTTATTTATGGAAACGGCAATTATATTGGTATTTATCATTGGATATTTAGCCATAACTTTAGAGCATAGCATAAAAATTGACAAGCTTATCCCAGCTTTGGTCATGATGGCTATTGCTTGGGCTTTAATTTCTTTAGGATTGGAGAGTTTCCCCAATTGGTTTGATTCAGCCAATCATAGTTTGGTTGAAGGCTTTGCTAGTTTACCCGTAGAAAATTTGGAAAATCCAGCAGCGAGTAAAATGAGCTATATGGAGAATACCTTGCTTCATCATTTAGGAAAGACTGCTGAGATTTTGGTGTTCTTATTAGGAGCTATGACCATTGTCGAGATAATTGATTATTTTGATGGATTCTCAACCATAAAAGGCTTTGTTAAAACCAAGAAAAAAACAAAAATTCTATGGATTTTCTCTATTTTAGCTTTTGCGCTTTCTGCAATTATTGACAACCTAACCGCAACGATTGTACTGATTTCAATTCTTCAAAAAATCGTAAAGGAAAGAGATATGCGTCTGTGGTATGCTGGTCTTATCATTATTGCAGCAAATGCTGGAGGTGCTTGGTCTCCTATTGGTGATGTGACTACCACAATGCTGTGGATTGGTAAAAAAGTAACTTCTGGCCATTTATTTGTGTATTTGTTCTTGCCAGCTTTAGTATGTATGGCCCTTCCAGCGTTTATCGCGTCATTCTTACCGGTATTTAAAGGGAATCTGACCATAGATGATGAAGATTTAATTGACGAACAACCAAAAAGTAAATACAGTGCTACAATGTTGTATTTAGGTCTTGGGGCGATTGTTTTCGTTCCAATATTTAAAACGATAACCCATTTGCCGCCATATGTTGGGATGATGTTGGCTCTTGGTGTTGTGGCCATCTTTGCAGAAGTTTATAGTAGAAGAAATTTTAGTATGACCACTCCAGATTCGGTTGAAGGAGATGTGCATGCCCATCACAGTCCTGTACACTCATCATTGGCAAAAATTGAATTGCCAAGTATTTTATTCTTCCTAGGAATATTGATGGCGGTGGCTGCTTTAGAATCTTTAGGGATTTTATTCAACTTTGCAACCTCATTACAAGAGACCATGCCAATGCTTGGAACGGAATTACACCATGACGGTGTTTCCGATTTAGTATTGCTGTTACTTGGAGTTGCCTCAGCGGTTATTGATAACGTGCCTTTGGTTGCGGCAAGTTTAGGGATGTTCTCTGAACCAATGGATAATGAGTTATGGCATTTTGTAGCTTATTCTGCAGGAACAGGAGGAAGTATGTTAATCATTGGATCGGCTGCAGGAGTTGTAGCAATGGGAATGGAAAAAATCGATTTCTTTTGGTATCTTAAAAAAATCTCATGGCTAGCATTGATCGGATTCTTGGCAGGTTCCGTAGTTTTTATGTTTACACGACAAATTATTTTTTAAAAACATACTTAAGCCTAGTATTAGACGTTACACTAGTTATATAAATTTTAATGATTTTAAATATGATATTACAGAGTGCTATTCAAGATGGAACAGAACTGGTTCCTGATGGAGAATCGGTAGAGAAAACATTATCCATTATTGAATTGATCGCAAGTGGAGGAACAGCAGGAATGGTTATTATTGCCGTCTTGTTTGTGTTGTTGGTATTTGCCATTTATATTTATTTCGAAAGGCTATTCGCCATAAAGGCAGCCTCCAAAATAGATTCGAATTTCATGAATCAGATAAAGGATCACGTGAGTAATGGTAAAATAGATTCGGCTCAGATTCTTTGCGCTCAGGTCAACACGCCAGTTTCGCGACTGATCAGTAAAGGAATCAGCCGTATCGGGAAACCTTTGGAGGATATTGGTACAGCGCTCGAAAGCGCAGGACGTTTGGAAGTTTACGAATTGGAGCGCAACGTCAGTGTTCTTGCAACTATTTCTGGTGTTGGTCCAATGATTGGGTTTTTAGGAACTGTTATTGGGATGATCTTATCCATCTTTGAGATTGCTAATGCTGGAGGACAAATTGATATTAAATTGTTGGCCGACGGACTATATACGGCAATGACCACCACCGTTGGTGGATTGATCGTGGGAATTGTTGCCTTTATGTTCTATAACCATTTAGTGGTTAAGACGGATAAAGTCGTCTATCAGATGGAAGCCAATTCATTAGAATTCTTAGATCACTTGAACGAACCGATTTAGTTCAGTTGGCAGTTTTCAATTGGTAGTGGGCAGTAATTGGATTGTTCCACTACAATTATTGATAATCGTTGAAAATTGTATCTAAAAAAAATATTAATGATAATTTTGAGTAAGTCGTATCTATGAATATAAGAGGAAGAAATAAAGTAACACCAGAGTTCAATATGTCGTCCATGACCGATATTGTGTTCTTGTTATTGATATTTTTCATGTTGGCATCAACTTTGGTAACCACAAGTGCCATAGACATTCTGTTACCAAAAGCAGCTGGGAGAACGGAGAATAAACAATCAGTCGCCGTAAGTATTACCAAGGATTTAAACTATTATATCGATCAAAAGTTGGTTGGCGAAAGTGTTTTGGAACTTGAGTTAAAAAATTTACTGGCCAATCAAACAGAACCGACCATCGTATTAAGAGCTGAAAAATCAGTAGCGGTTGAGAATGTTGTAAAAGTGATGGATATTGCCAACAGAAATAAATTTAAAGTAATTTTGGCCGTAAAGCCTAACTAAACATGAAATTTTTAGAAACCAAACACGAACGCAATTCTGCAAAAATCACCTCACTAATTGTGGTGATTTTGGTATTGTTGTTATTTGTTGTTGGTGCTCTCCCATATAT
>JBARDR010000547.1:0-11740 GCA_049795335.1 Gelidibacter sp.
GCTTAATTCTGAAAAGTTTCCATCAAGAAGTCTCCACATATTCAGGGTGATTAAGATTGTTTTTTTACAAACAAAGACGATTAAATATAATCGTATACAAAAACAAAAAGCTTCCCGTTTCTGAGAAGCTCTTTTTACTTGACAAGTTTTATCTAAACTATAATTTAATCAACTTTGAAGTCAACATTTGTCCATTCTTATTTTCCACTTTAATAAGATAGATGCTTTGGTTCAAATCGGAAATATCAAAACTATCCGATGGTGTAAAAGTGCCTTTGAAGGATTTGATGTGTTTTCCGGTTAAGTCATATATTTCAAGCGCACTAACTTCTTTGTTGATTTTAAAACTGTGGTTCACCGGATTTGGATAAATGGCAAAACTCGAAAGGCCTTCAAAAGTATCAGTGCTCAAGGTGGAAGCCGCATTTCCGAAAATTCGAAACTGTCCTGCAGGAATGTTTACAGTCGCCATATTATAAGTGGTATTTCCTGTGGCGTCCATCAAATCATACCAGGTTTGTCCGGGTGGAATGGTCGTACTCATCGTTTTTGAAGTGACATCAAAATTTGCTAAAACTATCACCCTATGGAGACTACTGGCCGGTAAGTTGGTGTCGAAAATTGCGATGGATGGCGTCAGGTTATTGGTAGTCATCGTATAGTCGCCTTTAAAAACTGGTTCACTGGTTTTCAATGCGATCATGCGCGCCCAATCGTTATAAATTTTATTCCGGTGCGTATTGCCCGTCCAGTTTTGTATCCATTGGGGTTGTGGTTTGGTGTCCAGTTTACAGTCGCCATCCCCACCATCAGGAAGATTAACGCTGCCATCGTTACAAGTGAAGATGGAGTTTTGCATGCCCAATTCGCCAAAATGCCAGATCATTTTTGGACCTGGAACGGTCAAGGTCACGGCGCCCAAAGCGGACATTCTTGACAATGCTGTATTCAAATCTTTCACATCATGAGCACTGTTTGTACTGTTCCCATATTGAAGATTTTTATACATCAAACGCTCTTCATCATGGCTTTCAGCATAACCCATAACACGGGGCCCTAAAAATTGAGGTCTTGATTTATGGCCAATGCCGCTAATATTAGCGGTGTATCCCATAGTCAATTCGTTATAAGCATGGTTCATGTTGCCCCACATCATGATGCCTTTACCTTCATTGTACTTGTAGTTGGCCCATTCTTTTTCTTCGTTTTCTGAACCTAAATGTTCAAAAATCACATAATGGGTTGGATCTAAAGACCAGGAATAATCAGCATAATCTTTTAAAATTTTAACACGGTCCGCTTGATAAGAGTTGGTGCAACCTTCATCGTTTTCCGTACAGTTTTGTGTAAAGCCTTTGGTCAGATCCCAACGGAACCCATCAATATTAAATTCTTCGATCCAGTGTTTTACCACACGTTTCACATAATCTTGAGTTCTTGGATTGGAATGGTTAAAATCAGAGCCTACATTATAGGTATGTCTTGGGGTGGTATTGAAATAGGGATTCACAGTGCTTGGATCTCCCCAACCATCGCCGTCGGGATCGTTCATCCACATGCGCACCATTGGGTTTCTGCCAAAAGCATGGTTTAGTGCCACGTCCAAAATGACGGCAATCCCGTTTTGATGACAGAGGTCAATAAATTCTTTGAGTTTGTTTTCGGTGCCATAAAACTTATCCAAAGCCATATGAAAAGCGGTGTTATAGCCCCAGCTTTCATTGCCTTCAAATTCCATTACTGGTAATAATTCAATCGCATTGATATTTAGTTTTTTAAAATAATCAATTTTATCAATCAAATCCTGAAAATTACGATTGGCATCAAAATCTCGGATCAAAACTTCATAGACCACTAAATCCTCCTTTTTTGGTTTGGTGAAATTGGGAACTTTCCACTTATAAGGTGTTTGTCCAGTCTGTAAAACCGTCACTTCTCTTTCTTGTCCAGCAGGATACGGAGGTAGGTTAGGGTAGGTTGACGCAGGAATACCAGGATCATCAAAAGGAGATAATATCAAGGTGGAATAAGGATCAGCGGTTTTGACTATTTTTGGCGAATTGCGAATCGGGCTTTCATCAACTACCCAATATTGATAGCTATTATTTGCTCCAGCAACTAATCCCGTTAATTCTAGCCAAAATTTGCCAGTGCCTCTGTCTTTTTTCATCGCATAGGAAGTGTTGGGTTGCCAATTGTTAAAGCTTCCTGCAACATATACATAATCTTTATGGGGTGCATCAAGAACTAAAGTGGCCTTGGTGTTATCGGTTGTATGGTAATTGATGCCGTCAATCATTCCTGATGGTAAGGCTGCCGATACTGTTGTGGGATTTGTTATAACCGAAAACAACTTGGTAATGGTCGTTCCTGATTGTGTGGTTTCCAGTTTGTAATTTTGGTTGGAAGTAATATTTGAATGGGTGAACGAGAAACTAGAGGTGTTGCTGTTGGTGCTAATGCTAGTGCCATTGGCTATTAAATTGTAACTCGCATTCCCATCAGTGTTGGTTGCAGAAATGGTCAAACTACCACCAGAAGGAAGGATGGTTGTGCTATTTTGTTGTGGTGATGTTAAGGTGACGCGAAAACTCCCAACACTTAATAGAATGTCTTGGCTTTTTTTATCGCCAATTCCGTTTTTTGCTTTAACCAGAAATCCTATGCTGCCAATACCAATTCTTCCATAAAACGCTGTCGGCGTAAAAGTGATGCTGTAGGTGTCATTCCCGGAATTATAAGTCAGCTTATTGGCCTCATTAGAGTTTTCCCAATCCCCATTAGTAGGGCTGTTTTGAGTGTTTTGATTATTGAGGTCAAATGACCAAGCCCATAAATAAAGCGCGTTTCCCGTAATACCCCAAGTGGCTTCGTTGATGCTGCTGCCATTAAAGGTTATTGTTATACTCTGGTTTTCTTCAAAGGGAGATGGAGAAACATTGTACGTGACTCCTTGTTGTTGCCCATATGAGAGCGAACACAAAAAAAGAATTAAATAAAATGTAATTTTTTGCATGTGAATGGGTTTAAAAAAAAATAAGGCTATTCATTTAAGAATAGCCTTATTTAAGGGTTTAATTTTACTGCAACGTAGCGGTGTACGTGTAGGCTCTTGGCTTGGATAGATCAAGTTCTACTTTATAGGTTCCACTTTGAGGTACAGACATATTTGCTCCTCCGTATTCTAGGATACCATCTCCACCATCATCACCCAAATTGAGATCCCAACCACCATTGGCTCTGAATTTGAACTCATTGCCTCCAGCGGTTAAGGCGATGATTATTTCCCATTTTTTGGTGTCTTTATTATAAGTCATTTTTTGATCTTGAACACCATTGTCTGGCCATCCAAGTGGCGTAGCACTTCCGGTAATTCCCCATGTGGTAGCTTCGATGCTGTAGGATAATGTGGTTGTGTTTGCTTTTACTAAATAATATCCTGCAACAGCAACTTTGGCATTGACTTCATTTTCTTGTACTAATTTACCAGTAAAAGTGCCATCATCACCATAATCTCCGTCAAAGGACGTGTTTGTTGGTAAAAACTTGTACTCACCATTATCTGTATTCATATAAACGTAGCCTTCAAAATTGGTGTCTCCAAATGTAGGAGCAGCAATAGCTACAGCATTTTCAGGTTTCCAATTTTCACCATAACCACTATCGGCTAAAAAGTCTCCCACTACATATAGTTTTGGTGCTTCAGTGGTGTAAGGCGTAACGATAAAGGTTACCTTGTCGCTGTACATAGCTGCAACACCTCCGCCAACATCGGCTTTAACTCGACCTTCTAGTGAGTACGCGGAAAATGGGGTCGCTCCCAGTGAAAGCGCTAAGCCATTTAAAGTGGCCACGTCAAAACTTAATTGGGTGCCCGAAGCAACAGATCCTAAGATTTTTGGGTTGGCAAACTGATTTTCAACGTTGTCAATTTCTACGGTATAGGTCGTAGCCACAGCGCCACCAAAATCGGCAGGATTCCAAACGAATCTATCCACGATCATTGTTGGATATGTGGAATTAAGTGTGTAAATGGCTCCTTCTTCTGGGGCTACTAACTCTGGAGATTCATTGGCTTCAATAATGGGTCTGTCTTGTACATCATCAGTAGTACAAGATGTGATGCCAATTAGAAGTAGGATTGCGAATATTTTTTTCATTTTTAGTGTCATTTATTTTTATTAATAACCTGGGTTTTGTTTTAAATTAGGATTTCCTGCAATGGCGGGGGAAGGTATTGGAAACAACCTTCTGAAAGGTTGGGTAGGTGCTCCACTTTGAACATTTCCTTTCCATGGCCAGAGGTAAGATGAGCCGGTAAATTTACCAAATCGAATAAGATCTGTTCTTCTATGACCTTCCCAATGCAACTCACGCGCTCTTTCATCTAAAATAAAATCTAAATTCAAATCGGATGAAGAAATATTGCCAGATGAATTTCCATAGGCACGGGCTCTAATCAGATTGAGGTAGTTTAAGGCGTCTGATTGTGTCCCGCCAGCACCTCTTACAAATAATTCGGCATACATTAAATAGGCGTCAGCCAATCGGAACATCGGAAAATCGATATCTACAAAATCTCCTGTCGAATCAGAACCTGCAACACCATTCACATTTACGTTTTTCCATTTTGATATGGCGTAGCCTTGTTGAAAATCTGAAACGTTTTTTATTTCCAAAGTTTGCTCATCGGTATAAAATTGTTCTC
The DNA here is from genome assembly GCA_049795335.1 of Gelidibacter sp. Taxonomy (GTDB): domain Bacteria; phylum Bacteroidota; class Bacteroidia; order Flavobacteriales; family Flavobacteriaceae; genus Gelidibacter. The sequence goes on from JBARDR010000547.1 coordinate 4,709, forward strand.
TCTGATCGTCAGAACCCAACACGAACTTGTTCACAAATGCCGATGTGGTTCTGATACCACCCCAGCCACCATTGATTCCAAAATCTGCTGCATTCATGCTACCACCAACAGCGGCATGGGTTAAATAGGTGGTTCCTCCAAAGGTTTTGGTGTATTGACCATCATAGGCGATTGCGAAAATGAACTCGTTTTGAGCGCCATTGGTATCGTTATCGGCGAGGAATAAATTTTGATATTTAGGACTTAGACTGTAATTTGAAGTCACCAATTTATTTACATAATTGAAAGCATCAACATTTCGGTCGGCACCAAAATAAACGCCAGCATTCATGTAAAGTTTAGCTAATAACATCCAAGCGGCACCTTTGTCAACCCGCGGATAAACATTTGTGTGGGGTTCTTTAAGGATGTTTTCAATGTCTAACAATTCGCTTTCAACGTAATCAAATATTTCTTGTCTTGACGCTTGTTCAGGCAGGAAATACTCGGTGGACGAAGCCTCAGTTACCAAGCCTACGCTTCCAAATAAATCTACAAAATGCCAGTAGCTTAAGGCTCTTAAAAATCGGGCTTCGGCTCTGTAGGCTTCAATTTGTGTTCTTAATTCGCTAGTAACTCCTCGACTGGTTAATTTATCTTCAGTCGTTTGACGCAAAAACTCGTTACAGTTCTTGACCTGAAAATCCAATCTTGAAAACAGGGCATTAATAAACACGTCACTTGCTCCCCAGGTTTGAGAATGAAGGTCTTTGATGGTCTGGTCGTTCCAGGCAATAATCGCTTCGTCGGTAGTTAATTCCTGAAGGTTCCAATATCCACGAATATATTGACTGAACCCTTCATCAATTCCTGAGACATCGGCTTGTCCGTCAGGGCCTTGCTGTCCAGTAGTTGCCAAGCCAGCATATAGTTTTGCCAGAAATTGCTGATAAGATGCAGAATCTTTAAATAACGCCTCTCCTGACAATAAATTTGTATTCTGAGGATCTGACTGATCGAGGTCATTTAAACATGAAGTCATGGTCAATCCAAGAAGGACTAAGCTCCAAGTAAAAATTTTTGTGGTTAAATTTTTCATATGTAATTATTAAAAGTTTACATTAAATCCAATTAAATACGTACGCGGTCTTGGATATAAGTTATTATCAATACCAGTAGTTTCAGGGTCTATGCCCTTGTAATCGGTAATAGTAAAGACATTCTGAACGGTACCGCTTACTTTCATCGTTGAGTTTTCTCCAAAAATATTGCTGAAGGTGTAGCCAATGGTTGCATTGTCCATTTTCAAGAAGGACGCGTCTTGAACATAATAGTCAGAGAAATATTGTGGCTTTTCAAAATTGGTTTCCAGTAGATTTGGAACCGCATTAAATAAAGCTTCATTCAACCCTAAGATGGCTTCCGAATACCCTTTGCTGGAATCGACGTTATTATAGTTGTAGTTGCCCCAGCTGCCTCTGAAAAATGCACTGAAATCCCAGTTTTTATAGGTGATATCGGTATTGAAACCATAATATACATCGGGAGAAGGTTTTCTGTAACGGTATAAATCGTTGGAATTGATTATGCCATCGCCGTTTCTATCAATATAAACACCTTCTAAAGGTTGTCCACTGGCATTAAAGGCTTGCTCATAAACCAAGAAGGAATAGGGTGAAAAGCCAACTTGATGATTTTGAATGGTGTTTCCAACCGCTCCCGAGATCCCGCCAATAAGAACACCTTGGTAATTAGGGTCGTCTACTAATGTCAATTGCGTAATTTTTGATTTCTGAAAGGTCATGTTACCACCAATGCGCCATCTTATATCGTCATTTCTGATCGGGAAGACATCGGCCGAAAACTCAATCCCTTTATTTTCTAAACTACCAATATTATAATTGTCCGCATTTGAAAAACCTACACCTTGTGGGTTAGGTACAAAGTTTAGGAGTTTAGTGGTTTCTCTTCTATACGCATCAATACTTCCCGTAATTCTGTTACTAAATAAGCCAAAGTCCAAACCAAGGTTATAGGTTTCTGTTTGCTCCCATTGTAAGTTAGAGTTATACGGCTGTGGTCGAACAGGTGTTATGAAATAAGGTGTGCCGTCAGGATTATAGCCAAATTGGTAGGCTGCTGTATTGGTCGCCGGTAAGTATAACGCGAGCGCTGGGTACAAACCACCAACATCTTGTTGGCCAGTAATGCCCCAACTGATACGCGGTTTGAATTCCGACACAACAGAGAGGTTTTTAATAAATCCCTCTTCATGCATTTTCCAAGAAAAAGCTGCCGATGGGAAATAACCCCAACGGTTGTCTTCTGAAAAACGGGAGGATCCATCAGCTCTAATCGTGGCAGTCAATAAGTATTTATTGGCAATGCTGAAATTGGCTCTTCCAAAAAATGCCTGTAAATTTAATCTATTCTCACTTTTAATAATCTGTTCTACACCACCAATGGTTCTAAAGCTTTCAAACGGATATCTAAAATCTTGATAGGAGTAACCAGCAGTGACATCTATGTTGGTAGCAATGTCTTCAATGGTTTTATTGTAGTTAAGGTACAGATCCAAGAGTCTGTTTTCTTTGTTTTCTTTTCCAGAATAATTTCCTATATCTATATTTCCAGCGGTATCTATCGGGTTACCGGCAAAATTGCGATCTCTGTAACCATAATTTCTACCATCAATAAAGTCGTAACCTATATTTGCAGTAGCTTTCAATTCTGGCAAGAAATGTAATTTATAATCCAATTTTAAATTTCCGATACTTCTAAAGGAACGTCCAAAATTATTATTTTGTTCAATCAAAGCTAAAGGGTTTGAAGCGCCTACTAGCGTGTGGATTTTCGGATTTCCGTAAAAATCACGATTATTAGGATTCAGCCATTGAAAAAAGCCGCCATAAGGAGAGGTTGAATCATAGATGTTTTGGGTAGGATCCATGCTTATGGCATTGCCAACAGCACCTCTATTACTGAAATCATTCTGACTGAGCGTCGTTTTGTTATTGACTTCAATTTTAATGTGATCATCCCAAAGATCCACAATAAAGTTTGCTGAAAGTGTCGTTCTTTCAAAATTATCACGTTTTAAAATACCATCATAATTGGAGTATCCCACGGAAGCACGGTAAATAAATTTGTCAAAACCGCCTGAAGCAGCGACACTATGGTCAGTTCCAAAGGCATCTCTATAAATGACATCTTGCCAATCGGTATTTGCTCTACCTAAAAGTGCGATTTGTCCTGCCGTGGCGTCTGGACTGTTGATCACAAAGTTTCTAATTTGATCGCCGGTCAAAACATCTACCTTATCCGTTAAGGTAGAAATGGAATAGGTGCCATTATAAGTGACATTAAGGTCTCCCTTTTTTCCTTTTTTAGTGGTGATGATTACCACACCATTGGAAGCTCTAACCCCGTAAATAGCAGTTGCCGAAGCATCTTTTAAGACCGTAATTGATTCGATGTCATTTTGATTGACCGTCGTCAACGGGCTTCGTCCGCCAGTAATACCAGCACCTCCATTTTCAACAGGAACCCCATCAATGATGTACAATGGATCATTATTCGCTGAAAGTGAAGAGCCGCTTCGAATTCTTATTTGTGCGCCCTCGCCAGGCGACCCACCGCCACTAATAACTTGCACACCGGAAATACGTCCTTGGATTAGTTGGTCCGAAGACACTACAGGACCTTTATTGAAATCCTTTGCAGTTACTGCAGTTACCGATCCAGTGGCATCCTCCTTTTTCACGCTACCATATCCAATTAAAACAATTTCGGCCAATTCAGCAGCTTCTTCAATAAGTGCAACGTTTAAGGTCGGTTGTCCATTATAGATGATTTCCTGGGGTTTAAAACCAACATACGAAAAAACAACAACTTCACCGTTTCTCACGCTGATGCTGTAGTTGCCATCAAAATCTGTAGTAGTTCCGGTGGCAGTTCCTTTAATTATAATATTTACGCCTGGTACGGGTAATGCGTTAGCTTCTTCTGTCACGGTCCCAGAAACCTGGGTTTGGGACCACAGGACTGAGGGTATTAGAAATACCAGTAACAGTAAGCTATTCATAAATGTTTTCATACACTATTTTTAAAGTTGATTGCGTTAATAATTCACTAATATTTTCACTTCTTGAGTTAAATCTATGTAAATTTTGCTTCAATCGGAGTTTTGTCATTATCAGATTAGGAGCGAAAACGTTTGCGTGTTGACAACTTTATCTAAAAACATGGGGTGTAGCCTAAATATTATCAAAAAAACGAGCAATAAATGACAATGCCATACCTTTGGTTTTTCGGTTTAGAAATTGTTGTTATTTATGATTAAATTATAGATATTTAAACAACAGTTTTGACCATAATCTTAAATTATGAAAAAGAAAATTACCTTAAAACAGATTGCAAGAGAATTGGATGTTTCAATCTCTACGGTTTCAAAAGCACTGAGAAATAGTCTGGAAATAAGTGAGGATACCCGGCAAAAAGTACAGGCTTTTGCCAAGTTTTATAACTACCGCCCTAACAATATCGCGCTGAGTCTACAAAATCAAAAAACAAAAACGATAGGCGTCATTATTCCCGAAATTGTACACCATTTTTTCTCAAAGGTCATTAGAGGGATTGAGTTGGTGGCCAATAAAAGAGGATATAATGTCATCATCGGTTTGTCCAATGAATCTTTTGATAAAGAAATTATTAACATGCAAATGTTAGCCAGTGGTAGTATCGACGGTTTTATCCTTTCTATTTCGAAAGAAACTTTACAAAAACAGGATTACCATCATTTTAAGGAAACGATTAATCAAGGGATGCCAATTGTCATGTTTGACCGTGTGGTGAATGAAATCGACTGTGATAAGGTTATTATTGACGATTTAAAAGGGTCAAAAAACGCCGTATCCAAACTCTTGTCCAACGGCTGTAAAAACGTGGCGATTATCACTACGAAAGATTATGTGAGTGTCGGTAGATTAAGGACGCAAGGCTATTTGGAGGCATTAGAAGATTACAAAATAACCACTGATCCAAATTTGATTCTGAAGGTTAATGATGAATTGGTTTCTGAAGATCATTTGGAATCTTTGGAAGCGGAAATAAAAGGTTTATTTCAAAACAACAAAAACATAGATGGTGTCTTTGCGGTAAACGAGTTGTACGCCATCATAGCTATGAAAGTAGCGCGCAATTTAGGTATGAAAATTCCAGATGATCTTCAGGTAATTGGCTTTACAGATGGCGTGCTTTCCAAACATGCCACCCCAAGTTTAACCACCGTAAGTCAGCATGGCCAAGAAATGGGCGAAAAGGCTGCTGAACTTCTGATTAATGACCTTGAGCGCGTAGATGAAGAAGAGCATTTTGAAACCGTAGTAATCGAAACAGAACTGATAGAAAGAGACTCCACCAAATAAAAAAGTATTGCCCATTTAAAAACTTTATTATCTTTGCCACATATTCAAAACTTTATTTTCACTTCTTACAAATAAGTTTTGATGAGTTTTATCGCTTGTCAATAGTATTAATTTAAACATACTATTAATGAAAAAGCGTACGCTTGGTTTTTGGGAAATCTGGAACATGAGTTTCGGTTTCTTAGGAATACAGATGGGTTTTGCCCTACAAAATGCTAATGTTAGCCGTATTTTCCAAACTTTAGGAGCCGAGATTGATGACATTCCTATTCTTTGGGTTGCCGCACCTTTAACGGGTTTAATCGTTCAGCCTATTATTGGCTATTTGAGCGATCGCACGTGGCATTCCCGATTGGGCCGTCGCCGCCCTTATTTTTTGGTGGGTGCTATTTTGGCCTCTTTAGCTTTGTTTATCATGCCTAATTCTCCGGTTCTCTGGGTAGCGGCTGGGATGCTCTGGATTTTGGATGCTTCCATTAACGTGTCCATGGAGCCTTTTCGGGCCTTCGTTGGCGACAACCTTCCAGACGAGCAGCGCACTAAAGGCTTTGCCATGCAAAGTTTCTTTATTGGTATTGGTGCTTATGTGGCTTCAAAATTACCGTTGATGTTAACTTACTTTGGAGTTGCCAATACCGCAACAGAAGGAGTTATTCCAGATTCGGTCAAGTACTCTTTTTACATTGGCGGTATCGCTTTTTTTGTAGCGGTATTGTGGACGGTTTTGCGTTCCAAGGAATATTCTCCAGAAGAAATTAAAGCTTTTGAAGCTCAGGAAAAAGAATCGAAACCCGTGGAAAGCGATTTTTCTGATGAATGGTATCAAAAAAATGGCACTTCACATTTGACAAAGGGGATTATTGTTTTGTGTATGGGTTTGCTTGCGTCCTTTTTGGTTTATAACTACCATCTCAAAGCAGATCTTTATGTGCTGACCTTGGGATTAATATCTTTTGGAGGACTGGCCTTAATTGTATCGGGATTCATGCAAAAAAACAATTCTAAGAACGGCTTTGTCAATATCGTGAACGATTTTCAGATGATGCCAAAGGTCATGAAACAATTGGCTTGGGTGCAGTTTTTCTCTTGGTTCGCTTTATTTTCAATGTGGATTTATGCCACAGGTGCAGTTACCGAACATATTTATAAAACGACCGATACCACTTCTGAAGCTTATAATATAGGCGCGAATCAGGTGGGCGAAATGTTTGCCAATTACAATATCATTGCGGCGGCCGTCGCCTTTTTATTGCCACTATTGGCAAAACGAACGAGTCGGAAATTCACACATTTCTTGGCTTTGGTTGCTGGTGGATTGGGACTGATGTCACTTTATTTCATCACAAATCCAACCACTTTTATGATTGAATGGTTGCCAATGATTGGCGTAGGTGTGGCTTGGGCGAGTATTTTATCGGTCCCATATGCCATGCTTTCGGGATCCTTACCAGCTTCTAAAATGGGTTACTATATGGGCGTTTTTAACTTCTTTATTGTGATTCCGCAATTGGTGGCTGCTTCTATTTTAGGGTTTTTGGTGTCCAAATTTTTTAATAATGAACCTATTTACGCCTTATTGATTGGAGGCTGCTCAATGATATTGGCAGGTATTCTTTCACTAATGGTC
>JBARDR010000548.1:0-8456 GCA_049795335.1 Gelidibacter sp.
ACAAAAACGTGATCAACAAACATATCGATATTGAAACGCTCGAAGGGAAAGTCATCAGTTACAAAAGCTTGTTGATTGAATGGTGCCAAAAGGAAAAAAGTACTTTTGATTTTAATGTATATGAAGACACGGGCAACGATAATATTAAACATTTTTCGGTTAAGCTTTCCATTGATGGCAAAGTAATTTCAAAAGCCAGAGCGACCTCCAAAAAGAAAGCGGAAGAAAAGGCTGCTAAACGTGCTTTTTTCGCTTTTCAAAACCGGATAAACAGAGCTTTTAAGGAATAGATATATTACTTCTGATAAAAGTTACTAACTACAACGATTTCGGGCGGTCAGGCTGTTAAGAATAATCTAAACTTCTTATTATACTTGGGATAAAGTGCTATCTTTACGGTTCACGTTAGTATCACTATGGCGTTACACAAACTACTTGTAGACGATTTTTATGACGCTTCCTATTCGCTTTTAGCCATACACTGTAGGTTGGAAGATTACAGATTAGCATATCTTCTCAATAAGCATTTAAAACTAAACTTAAAGCGCCAACCTCAAGATTTGGACTACAAGTATTTTGCAGCGACTTATTCTATTTATGAATGGAATGATGAAGAACATTTTGCAACGTGGCATATGGTGTCCAATGTTTGTAAAAAGGAAGAAGATAGCTTGCAAAGCTCAGGTTCATTATTTTCGACTAATGAAAAGGTCTTGAAAACATACCACTTGTTACCAGAACTGAAAAATGTCGATTATTTGATTAAAATTTCAAATGATGACCGTTATTTTGATGAAAAGGAGATGCTTGAAAGAATTCAGGCGATTCCTCAAATTATAACTACTTACACAATAGACGTAGACCAATTAAAGTCTAAGGAAAATTTAATTTTTTGATTAATGCAAAAACGAAAAAAAACAAAAATAGTAGCCACACTAGGCCCGGCTACAAGTACTAAAGCCGTTTTAAAAGCTATGCTTGATGAGGGTGTGGACGTTTTTAGAATCAACTTTTCACACGCTGATTATGCCGATGTGGAAGAACGCGTCAATATGATTCGTGAACTCAATGACGAATTTGGATATAATGCCGCCATTTTGGCCGACTTGCAAGGTCCAAAATTACGCGTGGGTGTTATGAAGGGCGATGTTATTGTTAATGAAGGTGATGAAATCATCTTTGCTACCGGTAAAAAGTTCGAAGGCACAAAAGAGCGTGTCTATATGACTTATGACCGATTTCCTCAAGACGCGAAACCAGGCGAACGCATTTTGCTTGATGATGGGAAATTGATTTTTGAAGTGGTTTCGACGGATAAAAAATCGGAAGTTAAGGCCCGCGTTATCCAAGGTGGTCCACTAAAATCGAAGAAAGGCGTCAACTTACCAAACACCAATATTTCTCAGCCAGCCTTGACAGAAAAGGACATTGAAGATGCCATTTTCGCAATTAAGTTGAAAGTGGATTGGATGGCTTTATCTTTTGTGCGTCATGCCGAAGATTTAATGCAATTGGAAGAGTTGATTAAAAAACATAGTGATCATAAAATTCCGATCATTGCAAAAATCGAAAAACCAGAAGCGGTAGCCAACATTGATAAAATTGTTGCTTATTGTGATGGACTAATGGTTGCACGTGGGGATTTGGGAGTGGAGATTCCTGCAGAGGAAGTACCATTGATCCAAAAGGAATTGGTGTTACGTGCTAAACGTGCCCGTATTCCTGTAATTATTGCGACCCAAATGATGGAAACGATGATTACCAGTTTAACACCAACACGGGCGGAAGTTAACGACGTTGCGAATTCCGTAATGGATGGTGCTGATGCCGTGATGCTTTCTGGAGAAACTTCGGTGGGACAATATCCTGTTCAGGTTATCAGACAAATGAGTAATATCATTAAAAGTGTTGAAGATTCGCCATTGATTAAAGTGCCGCAATCGCCGCCCCATATCCGTACCAAACGTTATATTACGAAATCTATATGTTTTCATGCCGCTAATATGGCCAATGAAATTAATGCTAAAGCGATCTCAACTTTGACGAACAGCGGTTACACGGCATTTCAAATTTCAGCATGGCGACCAAGTTCACATATTTTAGTGTTTACGTCCAATAAACGTATTCTAACACAACTGAACTTACTTTGGGGCGTTAAAGCATTTTTCTATGATAAGTTTGTCAGTACAGATGAAACTATTGAAGATGTGAATGCTATAGCGTGTAAAGAAGGTTATTTGGAAACAGGAGACATGCTTGTGAGTTTAGCAGCAATGCCGATACAAGAGAAAGGAATGGTAAATACCTTGCGAATTACAGAGATTACGAGTTGTAGCTTTTAGAGTTCGAAAGCTATCTAACTTTTAAATAAGCAAACCTCAAAGTCATTAATTGGCTTTGAGGTTTTTTATGCCTTCTAAAAAGCAAATTTCAATTGTACATTGACACTTTTTTCCTCTTGAATCTTCGACTTTGATTTTAAGTCTTCAGTATTCAGATTGGATAATGAAATACCAAGTAATCTTACCGAATTGTTCATTTTTTCTTGATATAACAGATCTTTGGCGGTTTCAAGAATGATATCCTTATTACTGATGAAATAGGGCAAAGTTTTACTTCTGGTTTGCAGGGTAAAATCGCTATACTTTATCTTTAAAGTCACTGTTTTTCCGGAAACTTTACTTTGCTCCAAGCGTTTTGAGACTTCTTTGGCGATTTTCTCTAACTTTTCGAGCATAAAGATTTCGCTTGATAGATTTTCATTAAAGGTTCGTTCGGCAGCCAATGATTTCCGGATGCGGTTTGGCTTAACGGCACTATTGTGAATGCCTCTTACAAGCTGGTAATAGTAGTCTCCTGATTTCCCGAAATGCTCTTCAAGATAGTCTAGGGTCTTTGATTTTAAATCGCTTCCCAAAAAAATCCCCAATTGGTACATTTTATCTGCCGTGACCTTTCCTACGCCATGAAATTTTCGGATATCCAATGTCTGCATGAATTCTAAAACTTCTTCTGGATTAATCGTCTTTTGACCGTTGGGCTTATTATAATCGCTGGCAATTTTCGCTACAAATTTATTAACCGATATTCCTGCGGAAGCGGTCAACCCAACTTCTTTGAAAATACGTTCTCTGATTTCTTGAGCGATTAAGGACGCGCTGGGATTTCCTTTCTTGTTCTCCGTGACATCCAAATATGCTTCATCCAACGAAAGTGGTTCCACCAAATCCGTATAATCTAAAAAAATGGAGCGGATTTTATTTGAGATTTCCTTATACCGATCAAAACGTGGGGGAACAAAAATCAATTCAGGACAGTTCCGTTTTGCCTGCATGCCACTCATGGCACTCCTTATGCCAAATTTCCGAGCTTCGTAACTTGCCGCGGCAACAACACCGCGTATTTCACTTCCACCCACGGCAAGCGGTTTACCTTTCAGTTCAGGATGGTCCATTTGTTCCACAGATGCGTAAAACGCATCCATATCTACATGAATGATCTTTCTTATTGGTAAATCGTTTGGCATGCCGTAAATTTATGACATCTTAGCGGAACAAAATTTAAAAAACATGGCAAAATCGGCGATTATTTTGGGCGCAACTGGACTTACTGGGAACATTTTGTTAAAAATGCTTTTAGACGATCCGCGTTACAGTGACATTATCGTTTTTGGCAGAAATAGTTGCAATATCAAACATCCCAAATTAGAAGAATTTATTGTCGACTTATTCGAATTGGAACATTATGCCAGTAAATTTAAGGCCGATGAAGTATACTGTTGCATTGGAACGACAAAGGCTAAAACTTCAGATAAGGAGATTTATATGAAAATCGACTATGGTATTCCCGTTGCTGCGGCAAAGTTGTGTAAGGCAAATGGGATCGATACATTTATAGTTATTTCGGCTTTGGGCGCTAAAAAGAAGAGTAAGGTTTTTTATAATAGAATTAAAGGTAAAATGGAAGCTGCGGTATTAGAGCAACAGATTCCGAATACTTATATTTTACAACCATCATTAATCACAGGTAATCGTGAGGAATTTAGATTTGGCGAATCCTTTCTTAACATCCTTATGACTATTTTTAAACCCATTTTACATATTGGAGACTTGAAACGCTATCTACCCATTCATCCAGAAACGATAGCCAAATGTATGGTGTGGTTGGCAAATAACACGTGTGATTTAGAACGCATTAAATCGAAAAAAATACAAGAATTAGGTGAGTGAATTAATTGAAATAGAACGTAAGTTTTTAGTGCTTTCAGATGTTTTTAAATCTGAAGCTTTTAACAAAACGCGTATTGTTCAGGGTTTTTTGAATTCTGATAAAGAACGGATTGTAAGAGTAAGACTAAGAGGCCACGACGGATTTTTGACGGTAAAAGGCAAACCTTCTGAAGATGGATTATCGCGTTTTGAATGGGAAAAGCAAATTTCTGAATCCGATGCCGAAGCGCTTTTGAAGTTGTGTGAAAAAGGCTTGATCGATAAGATACGATATGAGATAAAATTTGGAGATCATGTGTTTGAGGTTGACGAATTTTTTGGAGACAACAACGGACTGATTGTCGCTGAAGTTGAGCTCAAGGACGTGTTTGAAGTTTTTAAGAAACCGGATTGGTTGGGTGAGGAAGTTACAGGCCAATCAAAGTACTACAATTCTCAATTATTAAAACATCCCTTCACAACCTGGTCAAAATAATTCAAAGTCAAGACGGATTTAAGCCGTTTCAAAAGAGAGGATCCTTGGGATATGCATTATAAAAAAGCCACTATTGACTAAACAGTGGCTTTTTTATGGATATTTATAGAATTTACCTTTTCTATAGTCTCGTTTACATTGCTAATCTTGAGAAAATGCATCAACTGTTTTCATGTCCTTCACACTGTAGGCGTCTCCAACTGATTCTACAGCCGCTTCAAGAGCGTTTGGTGTTACTTTAGCATTATCATATTCCACCATGGCTAAGCGTCTGTCAAAATCAACTACGGCTGATTTTACGCCTTCCATTTTGGCTATTTTCTTTTCAATAGTTTTGGCGCAACCCATTTGGCAGGTCATTCCTTCGATTGCAAATTCAGTTTTAGCGTAGGTTGCATTAGGATCCAATTGTTTTTCAGAAACTGTTGTTGGTTGCTCCATAGCAACTGTTTTTATTTCTGGTTGTGCATTGTCTTTACAGCTCACTGAAAATAATGCCAGTGTTGTAAGCAGGGCCATAGTCTTTAATGTTTTCATATGTAGATGTTTATTGTTTTTTAAAGGTTATAGGGAATTAGGAAATCTTTTTTCGTGTTTGTGGCCAAATTTTTATCATTCTCATTTCATAACTTAAGATAGTAAAAACACCAATTGAGTTATCGATTATTTAAATAGTGGTAAATAACAAAATTAAGAAATATTCACGTTGTTTGCACGCAGAATAACTATTAAATCCTGAAAGGACTTTAAAGATGAAAGGAATACCAGTGAAATGGTTTTATCTAATAGCGCTTGCCTTCGTTTGGGGCAGCACTTTTATATTGATGAAAAAAGGATTGATGGGGATGGGACCTTATCAATTGGGAGCGTTGCGAATTGTTTTAACAACCTTGTTTCTCTTTGTTTTTGGCTATAAGGCCATCGTGCATATAAAAAAGGCTCAGTGGAAGTGGCTATTGGTGTCAGGTTTTATGGGTTCTTTTTTCCCTGCTTTTTTACTTGCACTTGCAGAAACTCAGATAGACAGTTCTGTGGTTTCCATTATAAATTCATTAATGCCCTTAAATACGGTGTTGTTGGGATTTGCGGTTTTTGGAATCGCTTCTACCAAACGTCAGGTTGCGGGAGTCATTGTTGGATTTATAGGCACCACAATTCTTATTTTTAAAGGCGCAGAGCTTCATCCCAGTCAAAACTATGTATACATTTTGTTTGTAATACTCTCCACAGTAATGTATGCTGCTAATGTTAATATCATTAAGCGCTATCTTCAGGATGTGAAGCCTGTATATATCGTCGTAGGCAACTATATGACTATTTTTATTCCAGCATTGTTAGTACTGTATTGGTCAGACTTTTTTACGGCAACTACCTATTCGCACCCTGATTTCAAGATGGCTATTTTTTATGTGGCAATTCTTGCGGTGTTTGGCACTGCATTGCTAAAGGTGTTGTATTATAAGCTGATTCAGCTTTCAACCCCGGCGTTTTCATCTTCAGTGACTTATTTAATTCCTTTGGTGGCCATAGTTTGGGGGTTGTTGGACGGCGAACGTTTTAATGCGATGCAAGGATTTGCTGCTGTCATCATCTTAGTAGGCGTATTTTTATCACATAAAAGTGAGGCATAAAAAAAGTCTGAAGTTTTATGCTTCAGACTTTTATTTATTAAACTTATGATTTCTTAATTGAAATCAGCTTCCGTCACACCCTCATTAACTTTCACGTTGGTCACGTTCATTTTTATGATTTGTGGTCCAGTAGTCACTGACATACTATATGGAAATAAGATACCCTCAACTGGGGAGTAATTCCCGAAATCTTGTATGGTTGTAAAGGATTGTCCTTGCATTTCAGCTGTTTTTTCTATTCTTACTAATAGTCCTGATTTGACATCATAATAACGGTAAGAATCATCTCCAACTGCAGTCACCTTTACTTTGTAAACATCACTACCGTCAATACTAGTAATGCTTTCTAAAGTCAAAAATGATGGATCATATTCCAACTCAGGGAAAATTGAGTTTTCTGCTTTTTGGCCTGCAATCTGATCTGCTGTAAGTTCTAGCTTAGCGCCTTGTTGTTCAATATAACCCGAAGTCCCATTAAATTTTTGCTTGCTTACCACTCCCATGCCTTCTATTGACATTTCCATAGAGGTTTTGTTTGGTGCCATCGCTTTCATTTCGCCAATAGGTGAAAAAGGTACGCCCTCAATAGTTACATTGGCAGTGGTCCAAACTGTTTTTACAGTTTTTGCTTTGTCTTTGCCGCCAACAGCATTAAAGTAAGCATCCATTACGGTTTGAATCGTAGCGCCAGCAGGGATTGGTTTTGAAAATTCAGGTTTCGCTACCGGGTTTGCGAACGTATCAAAATACAAGATTGGAATGCCTGTTTTTTCAAGATTTCCTAAAACATCAGCACCTTTTCCAACTACCACAATACGTGCGTTCTCTGGTTTGAAATATTTATTAGCCACACGATTCACGTCGGCAGCAGTTACTGCATTTATTTTCTGCAAATAAGTTTCGTAAAAATCCTTTGGCAAGTTGTTTAGCTTGATATTTAAAGCATAACGCGCCACAGTTTGAGGATTTTCCAAAGCCAATACGAAGTCGCCTACATATTTTGCCTTTGCATTTTTAAGATCCTCCTCATTTACAGTTTCTGTTTTTATACGGTTAATTTCTTTCAACGATTGAACTACAGCACTGTCTGTAACCATATTTCTTACTGCACTACCAGCAGAAAAACGTGCAACATACTTATCTGCACTCACTCTAGAGCTTGCGCCGTAAGTATAAGCGTGTTTTTCACGTAAGTTCATATTAAGGTAGCTACTGAAACCACCTCCTAAAATTTTATTAGCAATCAAAACGGCGTGGTAATCTGGATCACTCATTTTCAAATTGACGTTGTTGGTCAATGAAATGTTAGATTGTACAGCATTAGGCATGTCCACAAAGTTTATTTGTGTGTATTGTGCATTTGGATTTGCATCAGGAACATTCGTTTGGATGTCTATTGATTTTTTCCAGCTTCCGAAACGTTTCTCGATTTGAGATTTGATCTTTTTGAAATTGACATCACCCACAACAACTAAATATGCATTGTTAGGATTGAAGCTCTGTTCGTAAAAAGCGGTGACATCTCCAAAAGTGACGTTATTAACAGTCTCTGTAGATACAAATTCGCCATAAGGATGATGAACACCATAAGACAAAGCATTCCCTACACGACTAGCTACGGCATCCACACTTTTTTCTTGAGTTTTTAAACCTTCAATGAGTCTTTCTTTTTCCTTCTTAAATTCTTCTTCAACCAATAATGGGTGCATAGCAGCATCAGCCATTAGTTCTAATATTCTGTCCGAATATTGAATGAGTGAACTCGCATAAGCCCCGGACGAATTGAAGCTTAAACGTGCGCCCAAGAAATCAATTTCGTCATTAAATTTCTCTTTTGAGATCGAGGTTGTTCCGTTGCCCATCATTGAGCCAACCAAACTTGATACGCCAGCTTTTGCGCCTTCGGTTGATGGTTTGTTATCAATGGTTAAGCTAAAAGAAACTCTTGGTAGTTTATGGTTTTCAACAACCATCACTTTCATCCCATTTTTAAGGGTAAATTCCTGTGGCGATTTTAAATCGATTTTTGGAGCAGGTCCAGGTTGTGGTTGTTTAGAACGGTCAATTTGTGCTTGTGCAGAAAAAGCCATAAAAATCACCATTAAGAACGCTGATATATAG
>JBARDR010000549.1:0-3450 GCA_049795335.1 Gelidibacter sp.
TTATGATTTATTATTTTAGATTTATGATTGAAGATTTTTGAAGTTAAAAGCCTTCATAAAAAATTAGTTCTATAAATGCAAAGTTATAAAGTATTCACATTGTTTAAATCTTCAAACGCCTTTTTTAATCTTGCAACAAATGTTTCTTCACCTTTTCTAAGCCATACACGAGGGTCGTAATATTTCTTGTTTGGCGAATCTGGGCCGTCTGGACTTCCAATTTGAGACTGTAAATAAGCTTCATTTTCTTTGAAGTAATCGCGAATACCGCTCATAAATGCATATTGCATGTCTGTATCAATATTCATTTTGATCACGCCATATCCAATAGCTTCCCTGATTTCCTCAACGCTTGATCCTGATCCACCGTGGAATACAAAATCAATATGATTATGTGGTAAATTGTGTTTTTTAGATAAGAATTCTTGAGAGTTCTTAAGAATTTTCGGTGTCAATTTGACGTTTCCTGGTTTGTAAACGCCATGAACGTTTCCAAAAGCAGCGGCAATCGTAAATTGGTCACTTATCTTGCTTAATTCTTCAAAAGCATAAGCAACTTCTTCCGGTTGTGTATATAATTTAGAAACATCAACATCTGAATTGTCAACACCATCTTCTTCACCACCAGTAATACCTAATTCAATTTCTAAGGTCATTCCCATTTTGCTCATACGCTTCAAATAGGTTTTACAGGTTTCGATATTCTCCTCTAAAGGTTCTTCAGAAAGATCGATCATATGAGAACTGTATAAAGGCTTTCCTGTTTCCTTAAAGTGCTGTTCACTGGCATCCAAAAGACCGTCAATCCAAGGTAATAGTTTTTTTGCAGCATGGTCTGTATGTAAGATTACGGGAACACCATAAGCTTCAGCCAAAAGATGTACGTGTTTTGCACCTGCAATTCCACCTGCAATAGCCGCTTTTTGTCCTTCATTACTCAAGCTTTTACCTGCATTAAAGATAGCGCCGCCATTGGAAAACTGAATAATTACGGGCGCATTTAATGCAGCTGCAGTTTCTAAAACTGCATTAATGGTATCCGATCCTATAACATTAACTGCTGGTAAAGCAAATTGTTTTTCTTTTGCCAATTTAAAAATAGCCTGCACCTCTTTGCCGGTAGCAACGCCTGGCTTTATATTGTGACTCATATTATTTAAGTTTTATTAAGTTTTATTAAGTTTCAAAAATAATGAAATTAAAACAAAGTCAAGGTTTTGGCGCCGTTGTTTTTATGAACAAGCGATGTTTTGATGCCGAAAACCTTGTAGTTTGAGCTTAGTTATCAATTTTAAAATGAAACTCCATAGAAGTATAATAATCCTAGTGATTAAACTTTCGAAATCGCCAATATTTTATTGTTTCGTGAGATAAATTTAGAGTTTAGAGGCGACTGGGATATAAAACTGAAATCAAAAATGCACAAATTACAATAAACGATCAATTAAATGCTTCAATAATGCCTATTCGTTATTCGACATTAAAAGCCCTCGTCTTTTAAAAAAACAATTAGGAATTATTTAGAATCTAAATTTATTTACTAGCTTATCGAAGTAAAGTTGCTGAGTTTGTCAAAACTAGAGTACTGAGCCTGTCGAGGCATTAAAAAGCAATTCTTCTGTTCCGTCCTGAGTCCTGCCTCAGGATGTTTATTAGGCCATCGATTGCTGTATGTGAAAAGGCCTCATCTGCAAATGTTCCCATCCTAAATCTTAATTCTCCTTCCTAAAAAGGATAGTTTATCCCAATATTATAAACGGCATTCCCGAAATTATAATCCTTAAACCAACGGTTTCCTAAGTCATAAGATGGGTCATAGGTTTTAAAGCCAATGTCACCGCGAAGGACAAAAAACCTGAAATCATAGCGCAAGCCAAAACCTGAACCTACAGCGATATCTTTTAGGGAGTTAAGACTGTCAAAGGTTTGTGCCTTGTCTGTCACGTCATCAAAAACGTTCCATATATTTCCGGCATCTACAAAAAAGGCGCCATATAATGAACCAAAAAGATTAAAGCGCTGTTCAGCACTAAAGTGGAGTTTGAAATTGGCTTCATTAAATTCGTTCGCTGATTTTAAACTACCAGGGCCAAGGTTGTAAGCAGTCCAAGCACGATTGTCATTGGGGCCGCCTGCAAAGAAACTCTTTGAAAAAGGAATGTTATTTGAATTGCCGTAAGGTATCGCAATTCCAAAATAGCTTCGAATAGCAAACACGTTTTTCTTCCCTAAATCCCAATATTTCACATAATCAAATTCTCCTTTGGCGTATTGTGAGAAAGCCACTCCGAAAATATCATAACGACCATTCTGATCCTTTGGGGTGCCTGATATTTTTGCAATATTAGATAGAACATTCCCCGCAAATTCTAACCGGAACCTGATAATCGAGAAGTCGTTATCCAGAATGTTTTCGCGTTTGGTTTTGATGTAATTGAAGCTCGAAGAAATGATCAAGTTGTTTTCCGTAAGTCGGTCCTGACGTTGTGAAATATTACGTACCGTAGAAAGATCGTTTTCAGAAACATTTAAGCCAGAGTTAGGGTTTAGCACATCGCTTATAAACGCATTGGCGCCTGTTGGAATGATCAGATCTCCATTGTCATTAAAATAATCGGGATCCGTATTGTAATCATGCGCGATATTATTAAGACTCTTGTAAGTGTTTTGATATACACCGAAATAATTGGCGGTATTCAGGTTTTTTACATATTGTACATTAAAAAAGTCAAGCGTGTTGGTTACTTTTTCATTAGGAAACCAATTATAGCTCAAAACACCTATTAAACTTTGTTTGTCCAACCCAATGTTGCGTTGACTTGTAGCACTTGCACTGATTCTGGTACTGGGCGACATGAATTTTGGGACGACCTTATCTGTGTTTAATGGGAAAAACAAACGTGGAATGGTAAGTTTAATCGTGGCTCCTGCTTCAGTAATGTCAAAAAAGCCGTCATTAACATTTCTTCCGTCCTTGGAAGCGCCAATGGATCCAAGTCCCGAAACCTCTAAGGTTTCTGCACCTCTAAAAACATTCCGAATCAAAAGTCCGCCACTGAAAGCAAATCCAACGGTCTGGATATTACTTTGAGAAATTTCTGTATTAAAATTAAGCCCGAATTTCTTTTTCGGTATCAAGTATATATTAGCGGTCAGCGTGGTGTCTTTCACATTTTCCACATATTCGATATTTGGATATTTAAACATGCGCAATTCACTCAAATAGCGATAGGTCCTTGTGCGGTTGATGTCTTTAAAGATATCATCCTTTGTAATGAAAACAGCATCCGTTAAGGCCTTTGCTCTGTATTTAGATTTTCCGTAGCTATAAATATTAAAACCTTTATAGTTGATGGTGTCTGTTGGCTTTAGGTCTTTATTTTGAAAAGCGTCATCAGTAAAAATATTGACATCTTTTAAGGTGTAAATCTTAAATGGCTTGACTTCAAG
>JBARDR010000550.1:0-3156 GCA_049795335.1 Gelidibacter sp.
CTGACCAGATTGAGAAACAGATACCCAATCTATGGAAGCAGTTCCCATAGATTTACTGCCCACAATAACATCGTTTAAAATATCATACACCAAGATCGTTTGATTGTTTCCATTTTTAGCAATTAACGCGACCCATCGATCATCGTTTGAAATATTACCTTCCCCATATCCTAGCTCAACACTTTCATACTCTGAAAAGGTGTGTAATACAGTTTCTTTCTGAGTAACAATATTATTTCTATAAAACTTATTCTCACCAGCATCAAAGGTTATGTCTGGATCAGTGTTAGACCATAACGATCTAGTATATGCAGTACCCAAAATTTGGTACGTATTTCCATCTAAAATTCTTGATGGCGAACCGCCTGTCATTATCTTGCTGCCATCAGCATTCCAAGGCTGGTTTTTCGAATATCTATGTCTCAATTGAGCACAATCGCATCCGAAAACATCTTTATCACTAATTCTAGTGATTATATTTCCTGTACTATCATCTCTAAATGACTCAAGATATTGTGGTGTATTCTGAGGCACTTTATAAGCGCCCCAATCAACGTCATAAATATGCTGCTGGGGTGGATAGGTTTGACCATAAGAGTTTGAAAATAATAACGATGAACTTAAACAAATCACTAATAATGAGTGATCTATAAATAGACGCAATAAATTTGGGGTCTTCATATATTATCAATTGATTTGGGGGCAACTTCAATATGGATAAAAATTTTAATATCTTAAGAAAGTGCAATTTATAAAATTAGTTTAAATATCTGTTAAATAACTATATAGAATCGATAAACACCAATTTAAAGAAAGTTTTCACCTACAAATAGCGTTTTCATGTCAGAAACAGACTATCTTTTTGTCGGACATTTAATGCATTTCATCGAAATTCTATAGACTATATACTCTTTGAAATTAATTTTGGATGTTCTCAATAAAAATAAATTTTCAAACACCTAACAGTTCACACTAAAAATCATTCATTTCATCTAATATTAAAAAATTACAGCTTTAAAAGGAATACTTTTGATTCCAAGACAAATAATACAATTTTATCTTAATGTCGCAAAAATCAAAAATAGCCTTTGTCATCTCAAGCTTAAATGCAGGTGGTGCTGAACGTGTGGTTACTAATCTAGCTAATGAATTAGTCAACTCCTATGATATAACAATTATATTATTATACAAATGCATGCCATTCTATAACTTAAATGAGAAAATCGACGTTACTTATTGTTTAGAATCTTACAATCCAAAACCAAATATATATCAATCCTTAAAAATTCATTTCCAACTTTTTTCCACACTTCTTAAGATTTTAAAGGAAAAAAAAATTGACATAAGCATTGGTTTTATGTCTACCTCCAACATATACCTATCATTAGCATCAAAAATAAATGGTAAACCTTGTATTGTAAGTGAAAGAATACATCCTGATCACCATCAGCTAAGTAGGTTGTGGCACGAAACAAGAAAGATATCTTATCAATTTGCTCGAATATTAGTTGTACAAACGGAATCTATAAAAATCTATTTTGAATCTTTTATAACACCAGAAAAAATTGTAATTATAAAAAACCCCTTAGCTAAGGAATTAATTGAAAAAAAAAGATGTACTGGTTCAAAGGAAAAACTTATTTTGAATGTAGGGCGCTTGGATTTGCAAAAAAATCAGGATTTGCTTATTAGAGCTTTTTCAAATATAAACAATTTCGATTGGAAGGTTATCTTGGTTGGAGATGGCCATCTAAAAAGTGACTATAAACATCTAATAAATTCATTAAATCTTGAAAATCAGGTGTCTTTAATTGGCAATGTTAACAATATTGAAGATTATTATAATAGGGCAAGTATATTCGTATCTACATCTCGCTATGAGGGTTTTCCAAATGCCTTGACTGAAGCGATGTATTTTGGCTTACCATGTATCTCTACTGATTGTCCTTCAGGTCCCTCGGAAATAATCAACTCTGGAATAAACGGATTTTTAATTTCAGTTGAAAATCAAAATCAACTAGAAATCAGACTAAAAACTCTTATGGAAGACGAAAATTTAAGGCAGGAATTCAGCCGAAATGCTATAAATAGCACTACAGAGTTTCAGCCGAAAGTGATTTCTACACAATGGGAAACTCTCATTAATCAGTGCTTAAATTAATCTATGGATTTCACTAAATTTATACCAACTTATAATGTTCAAAATACTAAAAGTATATTTGAATATCGATTTACAGTTTTTACTTCTATTTATAACCGTGAGAATACCCTTCATAGAGTATTCAGCTCCTTAAACAACCAAAATTTCAAGGATTTTGAATTGGTTTTGATCAATGACGGATCTACTGATCATTCTCATCAAGTGGCATTAGACCTAATAAAGACAGCTTCCTTTGATGTTAATTATATAAACAATACAAATAACCAGCATAAGATGGCGTGTTTTTTCCAGGCCATAAGTCTTGCTAAAGGCGAATTTATTTTACCATTAGATTCAGACGATGAATGTGTAGAAAACGCTCTGCAACAATTTAACGAAGCCTATATATGTATTCCATTTGAAAGAAAAAAAAAGATTAGTGGTGTAACGGCATTGTGTATGGACGTTTCAGGAAAAATTATTGGTGAAGAATTTCCTAAAGACTTATTCTATAGCAATACATTTAAACAAAATCTTTATTCTCCAAATTCCAACGAAAAATGGGGGTTTACTAAAACTAATATTTTACGAAATATTACAATCAATTACGATATGTTTTCGAGAGGTCTGATTCCTGAAGGATTGATTTGGAAGCTCATATCTAGTCAGGGATTTGAGACCCTATATATAAACAAATCATTAAGAGTCTACCACACGGACACCCATAATAGACTCTCTATTAAGGATCATAACAAAAACTCTTTTGGTATGGCTGTATTTTCATTGTCCGTTCTAAATTGGTTTTCTCGAGATTATTTTTGGAATCATAAGAAATATTTTCTTAAACGTACCTATACTTTATTGAGAGCAGCCAATTACTTAAATTACCAAAAAAACGACTATATTCACGCTCTTCCGGATAAAAAATTGAAAACTATTTTTATGATAGGATGGCCTTTTAAACATTTACTTAGATAAAAGATGTCATCAAAAAAAATATCAAATCTTATTAAATC
>JBARDR010000551.1:0-4213 GCA_049795335.1 Gelidibacter sp.
GAATTAAAAATATAATAAAATTTAGCTTATAGCTTCATGCTTCAGGCTTCAAACTTTTTCAAATGACACTAGAAATTATCGTTTTTATCGGATCAATTTTATTCGGAATTCTTCTGTATTGGAGAGAATCAAACGGCAACGGATTATATCGTTTTTTTAATAAAATGATGTACTCCAAAAAGCTTCAGATTTCGCCACATGATCCTACAGGTTTTCTTTACCGGCAAAAATTCTTAGTACGGCTGGTGTTTATTGGAATGATTTTTCTTGTCGGAATTTTGATTGCTAGGTTCTTGATTCCAATTGATATTGCTACGATTTCAGTATTTACTTCGAGTATTGTCGGAACACTTTTAGGAACTTATATTGGCGGATTTATTTTAAAATCTGAAAAAGTAATTGATGCGCAAAGTGATTCTATAGAGCGAAAATTGGATGGTGCCATTAATCAAGGTCGTGATTTTATTAAAGATATTTCAACAGGACAACCAAAAGCTGTACAAGAATCAGAAAAGGAAGTTCTCAAAGATCCGAATCAAAAAAGTGCGCGTGAGCGTTTAAAAGATAAAGGGTTAATGTGATTGACGATTAACGATTTTTGAATTCCGATTATTTTAACTTTACGAGAAACAACACACAACAGAAAAGGCCATGCTAAAAAACTATTGGAATAGAGGAATTAGACAAAAAACCATCACCATCATTGGAGTGTTGGTTTTAATAGCAGTATTGTTTTTCCTTCGTGATGATTATCAACCATTTTTACTATGGATCAGGAAATTCATTTTTGTAATTCTTGTAATAGGTTTGGTCTTGTTTTTCGGATTGCGAAGTTTTCGTAACTCGGTCGGCGTTGGACGTCGCATTGGCATTTTAGCGCTTCTTGTGTTGTTTTTCGGAGCGCTTTACTATATAGGCTGGCACTTTAAAATGTATGATTATATGAAAACTTATAATGTTTTCAATCATTTGAATAGAGTTCAGATCAACGAATTGCCACTTACGCAAAACGAGCGGATTCAACCCTTGCGCAATATTTTCTCTATGGCCAATGAATCGGTTGGAGAAACGAAGGATGTGTCACTGCCGCACTTAGTCAGAGTTGATGGCGAGAATAGATGGACGATGGCCATCCAGCCGTCTGAAAAATATACCATGCAGCAAATCAGTGAGAATACTGAAGAGATCTTTTCAGTTTCCAGTACCTCGCCATTTCCAAGATTTTCCAGTGAAAATCGGATTCCTGTGACTTTTTCTATTGGCGAATCTTTAAAATTTAGTAGAAATACTTATCATGCTGTAGTACAACGCTTCAATATTTTTCAGTTGTTTACCATGGAGCCTGGAGATACTTTTTATATGAAAAACGATTCAGGGAAATGGGTAGAAGTGGTGAGTTTGATCAAATGGAAAGGCTTCTTTTTTCCCTATCCAACTTTTGGAGGTGTGATGGTCATTGACAGTGGGAAACACGATTTCAATGATTATGTTGAACGCATCTTGATCGGGAAGGGCACATATATCAGTCCAGAGGAAATGAAAAATCATTCGTTTTTGACCAAGCAGAATACCTTATCAGAAAAAGTGTCACGCTTACAAGCGGAATCTTTAAAGTTTTTGGGCGGATTTACGGATCCATTGCCATGGAAAATGCAAACCGCTGTAAAAATTCCAGATATGCCAGCCGATCAAAATGAACAGCCTTTTGTAACCGATTTCAATTTTGAGGGCGTCGATACAAAAGCTTATAATGGCTTGTACCATTGGTTCGGACTGGAGCCTATAGGCGATGAGCGCACAAGTTTGGCCTATAGCGTATTTGTACCTGCCGATGGCACCGATAAACTGTATTATTATGATCATGCGGCCAAGAAGCAAGGTTATGCAGGAGTTTCCGCAATGCCTTTAAAAATCATTGAATCCCGTAAGGAGGTGGATTGGTCGGTAAATAAACCCGTAGAATTTAGGCCTTATATCAAAGATATCGCGGGTAGAAGACGGCTATTTTTCTTAGGCACCGTTTCAGCAGTAAAAGAAGATTCAAAAAAGTTTGATGGTTCGGCCACGCCAGATTTGGCACTGATTGATAGCGAATATCGTGATGTCATCTGGATTGATGTCAAACATCCAAGTCAGTGGGGTAAAACCGTTTATGATCAATTGAACGAAGCGTGGCGAGCAAGTGAAGGTATTGGTTATTATTATGATGAGGTCAAAACGCCATCTGACTTGGATATGATGCAAAAAGAAATGGATTCAATTCAGTCCATTCCTAAAGTGAATGTGAATGCTGATGAAATAAACAAATTACAACGCCAGATTGATTCTTTAAAATCGATTGGGAACTGAGTGATTGCCATTCCAATCTGCTCGTTTTTGTCATTCCGACGCAGGAGGAATCACATAATAAGGCTTTCGTTATGCTGTTAATGTGATGTCTCATTCCATTCGCAATGACAAAATGCCAAATTGTAATTCCGACGCATGAGTAATCAAATAATTCTGAAAATAACAAACCTTTCAGGTTTTTAAACCTGAAAGGTCTCAAGAAATCAAATTTCAGTTATCCAAACCGCTTCTGTAAATCCGCAACCACCATCTCAATTTGATTGTTTTTGACTTTTCGCTCCAGTAATATTGGTGGTGCTTGCCGTACCTGACAATCAGCAATGGCACATCGCTCGCAGGTTACGCCAACATTCTGGGTTTTGATTTTAGGATCTTTGAGGAAAGCGATTCTGCGTTGCAATTGTTTGTTGATCAATAATCCGACACTGATACTTCGGTATTGGTTCTCTTTAAATGGATCTTTTGTGGCCGATGATAAAACCAGGTATTTCATGTCGTCATCAGGATAATTCGAAATCTGCAAGTCAAAAACATGATCTTCTTTGGTCTTACTGATCGTTTTTAAAACTTCTAAAGAAATCCAGCGTCGGCAATAATGTTCATTGGTTTCATTGGCGTGCGGCGAATGTTGTTGAGAGAGGTGTAATTCTTTCTTTAGATGAAAGCGTTCACTTCCTGCCCGATGCGTAAACCGTAAGAAAAACAAATCCTGAATATTAAACTCTTTGGGCAGCACGTTGGTCAGGCGTTGATAAAATGATTCTGGCGACGCGTTGAAAGCCGTGATGATTTCTAATAGCAACTGCTTATCAAAGATCTCTTTTTCGAATAGTGCTATTAATTGTTCTGTAATCGACTTTTTTGGCAAAATGAGTGCGCCGGCAAAATAGGATGCGTAAAAATTATTCAAAACCTGATCGAAATTTTCAAATTTAATCCATGAAAAGGTATAGAGGCGCTCTTTATATTCTAAATAATTATAAGCAATTTCTTTGGCATAAATAAATGTTCGTTGCGCATCATCCATTTGGCTAGCCAGCAATAGTGTTTTCGTTTTCTGTACAAATACGGAGCGCAGCATATCCAAAGTTTGATGCTTGTCCAATTCCGTTGCATTAAGTGAATAGCCATATTCCTCAGTAAGGATTTCCTTCAATTCGTCAGAATTGATCGGTTTTTCCAAATCGATTTGATAGGATTTTGCAAACTTCATCACCGCTTGTTCGATGTCTTCAAAATAATTATGATTGGCTTCTTGAAAGGATCGTAAGGAAGCCAAATAAAAACTTTCGCGGCTGAAATTATAGTTTTGCGCAATTTCTATAATGGTGCTTATAAAGGCATTGACCTTTGCAGGCGCGTTGGATACGATATCAATGAGTGTACTTTCTTGAATCCCGAAAAGTTCCAAAGGAATCTCTTTTAGAATTTTAGATTTTAAGATATCGCCAATGGGCGCAAGGTTTTTGTCCAATTTCAAAGAGACCATCTGGTCGTAAGGCACTTCCAGTTTTTCAGAAAGAATGGCTATTTTATCAGGTTTTGGATATTTTTTTCCCTTTTCAATTTCGTTTAAATACGACTTTGATAATCCGGATAATTTAGACAGACCAAAAAGCGAAAGACTTCTCTCTGTCCTGAGCTGCTTTAATTTAAGTCCAAAAATAAGTTTGATATATTCTTCTTCCATGCTGACAAATATAATTGATTTTTGCGAATATCAATTTTTGGCGAATTAAATTATTTAGCGAACGTTCGCTTGTTTTTCCAAAAAGATTTTTATATCATTGTTCTATCAAAACAACAACATGATGGAAAACAATGATTTAAGAGTGCCGAAAGTCCAGTTTTCACGGAGTTTGGA
>JBARDR010000552.1:0-4330 GCA_049795335.1 Gelidibacter sp.
CCAAAAAAGGGTTGTTAGGCGTATAGATTTTCCAGTTAGCCGACAACGGGGCCGTTATTATTTTAGGATAAGTGCTTCCCATTTTCACTAAATTCACCTCTCGCGTTGCCTCCGCACCAGTGGAAGAAGTGAATTTAATTGAGGAGGAAGCAGTCTTAGCCCAAAGATTAAAATTGATGGTGTTTGATATTTCAGCGGCTCCGATAGCATCAAAAGTACGAGTGCCTCCCGATCTGAATTGATTTAAGGATGTAATTTCATGAATTTTGGAAGGCAGGTTAGAAAGCCATTTGATCGGTTGGGTATAAGGAACAACAAGAATGATATTGAAACTGTTGGGAGTGAAATAATTGTCATAATTGTGATTGACAGTCAATATGTACTCTCCTGGTTGAAAAATATTGTTTTCAAAAGCAGCAGCTGGAATTTTAAATTTAAAAACAACATTTCCTGAACTATATTTTGATCCATTGCTATTGGGTTCATACCAAGATTGTGGGCTCGTAGAAAACGATTTATAACCAGGTTGAACATCATGAACATGGTAGGTAGGTTGTTGTCCTCCAATATTATCAAGTTGCCATTGCAATACGGACGTAGGAAGACTAACCCCTGATGCATTTTCTTGCAAAAATCTACTATTTAGGCACCACATAGTTGGGGTTTCTTGTTTGTCTCTCCATCTCGTATTGCTTCCCGTGTTAAACACAGTTCGGGTTACAAAAAATTCCGTTTTGTTGATAATATTACTTATGGGTATCTCTATTCTAACGTCTTGGGCCATGGTTAAGGCTGTGGCAGCCAATAGTAAAATCCCACCTAAAATATATTTTTTACAAAGTCGCATGTCTATCTAAATTAAAACTTTTTCACCTTAATTGTGGTGTCTTTTTTCTTATACTTGAATACCAAATTCTCTAAGTCATCTGTATCTTCAACCGCTATGGTTTGTGTTGGATTGATAAAGCTGAAGGAATCATTTTCAATATAAATCGAGTAAGTGCCATCTTTTAAGAAAAACTCAAATTTATTGTTTTGATTTACCACTGTGGTTTGTATATCGCCTTCCTCACTCTTTGCATACACAACAATGCCTGTTACCTCGGTATTCAAAACGTCGTAGGCCTGCTTTACTTCCACTAGTTCACCAGTTATCCTAATGTTTTTCACCAAGCCAACTTGTGTATTAATATTTCTGTTCACCTCAATTAGGGGGTCTACCATCAAGCGGGAACCAGCGCTTTCATTAACCTTTAATTTGTAGCTTCCTTTAGGAACATTCTGAAAAGTTACTTTTCCATTTTTATCGGTGATCGCCGTATGGTCATCCAGTTTAACAATTTCATTGGCCAGCACGGCTTCATGCACATCGCGGATGCCATTGTAATTTTTATCTTCAAACAGTTGAAAGCTCACTTTATGGTTTCCAATGGCGGTAGCTCTTGCAAAATATTTTTTAATACCTACTCTAATTTGGTAATTATTGCCGCTGTAGCCATTGGTATTAGTAGAGCTGTAGTGCGAATAATTAGCATAGCCTGTAGTGGACCAAGAATTCGCTATTTTGTATTCTATATTTCCTGTGAAATTGTTGCTTTTATTTTCATAAAGCCCTGAATAATTGATGCCTGCCAAAATGGATCCTGATAATGTATTATTTAAAACTAGGAAGTTATAGGAGGTATATACATTGTAATTTACAAAATTCAGATCACCGTTAAAGTTGTAATTCAGGTCAAATACACTGATGGGATTGTATTGTGCAGAGCCATTGATAGAAAAATCCTTGAAACGGTAGGACATTGTTGACCTAAACCCCTGAAACCAATCAGAGCTAAGATCTTCTTTTGAATGGGTGTATTCTGTAGTAAGATTAAAGCCATGCTGGCCAAAAGCAGTCCCAATATTGGTGTAAAGACGGTAAGTCAGTAAATCATGAGACCTAAAATTAGAGGTTGCTTTTTGCTGTCCTATTTGTGGCGATAGTAGAAAGTTCCAGTTCTTTACATTAAATTGATAGCCTACTTGTGCCGATTGTGTGTTATTGAAATATTCAGGTGTGTTGTAAAGGGTCTCTCCATGTTGGAAATTCAAGTATTCAGGCTGTACTTGCGAATTCCGATAAAGAAAAAATAACCGCTGGGTGTTCGAGATTTTATGCCCGATGCGTTGGTTAAGGTTGAAGGATCCTCTGCTCATTCCTGCATAGCCACTCGTGGCATAAGTGTTTAATGATTGAAAATCCCAATGGCCTATGCTGGTGTCGTAATTTAAACCCACAGAGACCCCCAAGTTTTTATCCTTTTGTATCCAACCCAGCTCATGGCTTAAGCCTACTTCGGTTCGGAATTGATGTTGATCATTAAGTACAAAAGCGGACACAAAGTTGGTTACATGTGTTTCGATGGACTGTCTCGGGTCGTGATCATAAACATAGGACATTTTTCCATTAAAATTAGTTAAGGCACCAAAACTGTATTTGGCACCGGCCATTTTAGCACTTTCATTCTGCGGAAAATAGCTGCCATAAAGTTGGTAACTGTCCTCCAGGCCAAGAATTTCAAATTCCCTTCCAACCCCGATTTCGGTAGAAATTTTTGCACCTCTGCCGGAAATGGAATAATCATAGTCGTTACCATAAATATTTCCGATTCTGGCCAAGCTCTTTTCACTTTCGACCTCCAGCCAAGTGTCATAAAAATTATAAAGTCCATTTTGAAGATAGTAATCTGCCGCGAGGTTGAAACGTCCTTGAATATTTTCTGATGCAGAAAACTCGGTGTTGCTTCTTAATTGCATATAGTTAAAGCCAGAACTATTTTCATTATAATTGACTTCGGCAAAGTTGGTGCCGCTTACCACATGGCTCCCGCGGCTCAATTGTCGGTTATGCGATAATACTACAAGCTTTATATAGCTGCTTCCCACGTTCTCATTGTTGGTAAGTTCGGTAGCTTTTACCTGAATATTATAATCAGGAAATAAAGTGTTTTGACGTCGTAGGGAAATTGTAATTTCTACCAGACGTTTTTCTTGGCCTTCTAAGGAAATGGTTTGTTGCCTTGGTGTCATCTCCAAGTCCTCAGGAGAGGATTGGAAATCGAGCCTTATGCTGCGTTTTGAATAGCCTCGGTTTTCCACATACATAGTGATGATGGCTTCGGGAGTATCGGGATTGATGTAGTTTTCGCGGGAAAAGGGTATGATAGCAATATTTTTTTCTTCGGGCTTTTTTAAGCTGAAAGAAGTGCTGATGTTTTTGACATGCGTTATGGAACTATAGGTGAGATTAAAAGTGATGGCATTGGCCTGCAGCATCATAAAATCCAAGCTGGCTATAAATTTTATAGGGAAACGCTTGGTCTCATCGGGAATCAAAATAAAATTAGATTTGGGTGACAGTAATAACCCGGGATAGTTTAATTCGGGAGCCAATTTATCAATGGTAATAGTGTTCGCGCTTTGGTTTTTTATAACCAGGAAGTTGGTGAAGGTAAACCCTCTTTCGACTGCAATACTGTCCGTTTCAAAATGGAAATCCACTTCCCTTACCTCTTGACTATAGACATAAGAACACGGCAGAAAAACAATCACGCAATATGAAAGGAGCTTTCTGATTAAAGTTTTGGGAATATGGAGTGATTGTTTCAAGAAATAAATTAGAAATCGAATGTTTTTTCCCCTACTCTTAAATCTTTAGTGCCAGCCATTTTAATTATGGTTACGCCCAAATATTGTCCTGAAATAGAAGTTGGTAAACTAAAGTAGATAACTTGCTCCGTTCCTGGCATGGAAGACATCGCTTTGGGGTCCAATTTAATTTCCTCACCAGTCTCAGTATGCGTCAGTTCGAGTTCGACGGTGGCATCGTTTACGATATTCCCATCATTGATAACACTAACGGCGATCTTTTTTTCTTGAGAAGTGGCGTCAGAAATCTTTTCAATAGCAGTGATTTCCATGCTGTTTATTTGATTTCCAGTGGGGGTGTAATACACATGAAGTCCAAACTCAAATAGTGCGATGATGCCTATTCCGTTTTGCGTTTGGGCTTTATCGGCTTGTGTTGAAATTTGCGTAAAAAACAGCATACTATAGGTCAATGCTGATGGTGACGCATCTTTAGGAATCGTCATGGTAACTAGGACCTCTTGAGTAGATTTCGCCGGAACGAAGACTGTGTTTTCAAATGTAGAAATCCAAGAAGCATTGGAGTTGTCTAAGCTGCCTGGTTCAGAATAAATTTTATTGCCATCTAGTTCTCTTTTCCAGTCTTTAATATTAATATTAAAGACGTAATCTTTATCCGAACTATTGTTCAAAATTACCC
>JBARDR010000553.1:0-2170 GCA_049795335.1 Gelidibacter sp.
ACATAAGAAATCAGTTAGAGATGAACCTTCAGGTTTTGGTAGAGAATGTAGTAGGGGATGACCGAAACGAGTTCCCATTTATCCTCAATTTGTGTGACGGTCTGTTGCGCTAAATCAACAGAAACAAGTGTAACCTGGGGTTGTTTATAAAGAATTGCAGGAATATGCAGCTGCTGATTGGTCGTCGTAACTGAAACCACTGTTTCATTATCTTCATAAACCTGACACACGCTCTTGCTGGAAACTTCTGTTTGAGGAAGTTCAAACGCCGATTGGATAGAGTTTCGAACCTTGCAAGGGGAAAGCAGCAATAATGCTATTAATCCCATGATCGAGGATAATAGGACTGCTTTTTTGATATGTAGATGCGATTTCAAGTGGCAAAGATAAGCCTATTTTTAAATTAAAGCGAATTGGAGAATATGCGTCTGAGCAAAAAGTTAGGGATTTACAAGTGTTTTTGTAAATGGTGGTTTGTGATCTGAAAACAATCACAAGGTCAAAATTACAACATAAAAAAAGCCAACCTTTTAAAAGTTGGCTTTGTATTTAATAATCTTATTTCTATTGTTCCGAAGTGTTCCACCACAATGGCGTTTTTAAACGGATAAGAGGGTCGTTAGTTGGCATATTAATGTAATTACGATCTTCCTCGTTGCGTTCGTACATCATCCCCTGAATCCATTCATCACTGCCAGGAAAGATGTCGAGATTAACATTTAGCGGACGCTGTAATCCAGGATAAATAGCAGCACTATAATCCATTCTTCGCATATCTACCCAAGTTTCTGGGTTAAGCATGTTAGCAATATACTTTTGAACCATAATCGCAGACATGCCGATATTGGCAGCACCAACTTCGGTATCCAATAAAGACAAATAGTCGTTCATTTCCGTGTTTGGTACATTTAGTTTTTCCATATCCGCTCTAACGCCTTCTTTAAATGCTGCATAAGCTCCTGTTAAATCATTTTTTCTAAATCTTGCTTCTGCCTCAATAAATTTAACCTCACTGTAAGTTAGCATGTAGGTTGGAGAAGTCGGACTCGTATAAAAACCACCGTTTCCAGCTGAGTATTTAGTTGCAGGATCTCCAGCCAAACCTCGGCCCACATCTAAACCGACATAGGCGCCGTCAATCGTCTTAGGAACGATAATGGATAATCTAGGATCTTCAACAGCAACTGCTAGGTTTAATGGGTTTTTTAACAGATTGACAAAAAACGTACTAAAGTATCTGAATCTTGAAGAGCCGTAGCCGCCGTCAGCAAAAGGCTGTCTTTGGTTTTCTGCTTCTCCACCCACAAAGTCTTGCTGCGCATTTAAAGCATTTGAATTGATACCGGCCTCGCAAGCTGCGATAATGGCATCAGCATTGTAAGCCATATCTCCAGATGTTTTTTTATTTAAATGATTTAAATAACGTGCTTTGATAGAGTGGGCAAAACGGATCCATTTTTGTTGGTCGCCATCATAAAGCACATCGCCGCCTTCCACATTAAGTCCTATTGCGCTTGGTTGCTGAAGTTCTTCAATAGCTTCATCCAACAGGGTAAAAATAGTTTGATAGGCTTCTTTTTGAGTTACGAATTTCGGCGTAATGTTCATGTTTGATTCTCCATCATAGGTGTCTTTGGTTACGATATCACCATATTGATCGGTAGTCATTCCAAAAGTATAGGCTCTTAATATTTTGCCTACTGCAGTGTAATTTGGCGCGTTGTATTTTTTACCTAACACGATTAAATCGGCAGTATTTGGTAGTGCGTACACATAGGCGTTCTGCCACAAAAAGTAACTTCCTGTGGTAAAGTTACCAGTCCATGAATTGGATTCATAAGCGGCGGTATGATGCGCAGCATATTGTGTAACCCCTATGATTTCTCTGGCACCTCTATACTGAGCCGTTCCCGTCGTGTTTTCAATAGCGCCCTGTATTCTAAACTGTGGTGCTAAACCACTGGTGGTTGGAGCGGTTTCTGAACTGTTGACATCAAAGTAGTCATCGCTACATGATGTGGCAATTATTGCCAATGCAATAAAAGAATATTTTAAAATTTTCATAATTATAATTTTTTAAAATCTAAATCTTAAACCTAAGTCAAATCCTATCACGTTTGGAGTTACAAGATTATCAATATTAATCGAGCCCGCACCAGAAATAGCCGCA
>JBARDR010000554.1:0-9257 GCA_049795335.1 Gelidibacter sp.
GAATGAAATCATCTCTGGTGGAAATTTTCATGGACAGCCTTTGGCATTGGCATTGGACTATTTGAAAATTGCGATGGCAGAACTGGGAAATATCTCTGAGCGACGCATTTATCAGCTGATTTCTGGCTTAAGAGGTCTTCCGGCATTTTTAGTCGATAATCCAGGTCTAAATTCTGGGTTTATGATTCCGCAATATACCGCTGCCAGTATTGTAAGCGCTAATAAACAGTTGGCCACACCTGCAAGTGTCGATTCAATAGTTTCTTCAAACGGTCAAGAGGATCATGTGAGTATGGGTGCAAACGCAGCGACCCAAGCTTACACCTTAGTTTATAATATAGAGCGGATTTTGGCTATTGAATTGCTGAACGCCTCTCAGGCCATAGCTTTTAGAAAACCTACAAACTCATCATCAATAATTGAAGCCTTCTTAAAGAGTTACACCAGTGAAATCAAATTTGTAACGCAAGATGAAATATTCCATGATCTTATCATAAAATCCATTCGGTTTATTGATGGTTTTAATATTGATAATGACTTGCTTTTCGATTAATATTTCAATAGAATTTTCATTTCTATAAGATATAAAAATCTAGAAAATTTGATGATTTTAAAAGTCTGAATTTTAACGGAATAGTAGGGTTTATAAATTGAACTCATAGCTCTAGGAGAGATTTGGCCCAAGATACAGCAGTATTCAGGTCATCAAAAGATTCGAACGGTTTGTTGATAAAAAACAATTTTTCTACTTCAACATTGGATTTGGCCTTGAAATTTTTTGACACAACAGCGAATCCTTGGAGGTTGCGAATTTTAGAGGTTTCGATATAGGTTGCAGGATCTACTGAATAGGAATTTATGCGATGGGTTATATATATGAAATGCCTATTTTTGAAATACGCATCCGCTACATTGGTGAGTACTCTATTGTGTTTTGGTTCAACAACCAGTCCCTCATTGATAATTACAATGAGGTAGCTGTCGTAAATATGCATCTCACAAAAGTCAAATTTTAATAGGTCCTTCATTTCTTAATTTAATCGACAACGAAATTAAAACAAAAAAGCACCTGATATTACGCAGATGCTTCTTTTATTTTCAGCAATCATAAGTTATGATTCCGTCTGTTTTTCTGGTTTTTCAATCTTAACCACCAATTCATTGGATTCAGAATCCAAATCCATGGTTATGGTGTCTCCTTCATTGAGGTGTGATGTGATGATTTCTTCAGCCAAAGTGTCCTCAACGTATTTTTGAATCGCACGTTTTAAAGGTCTTGCCCCATACTCCTTGTCAAATCCTTTTTCAGCAATATAATCCTTTGCTTTAGAAGTCAATGTCAGTTCATAACCCAAGTCTTTAATACGAAGAATCAATTTCTCCAACTCGATATCAATAATCTTATCGATATCTTCTTTTTCAAGCGTATTAAATACCATTACGTCATCGATTCGGTTTAGGAATTCAGGAGCGAATGCTTTCTTAAGTGCATTTTCAATAATGCTTTTCGAATTATCGCTGGCCTGAGCGGCTTTTGCTGCGGTCCCAAAACCGACACCTTGTCCAAAATCTTTCAATTTACGCGCGCCAATATTAGATGTCATGATGATTATGGTGTTTCTGAAATCGATTTTACGTCCAAGACTATCCGTCAAGAATCCGTCATCGAGAACTTGTAACAACATATTAAAAACATCAGGATGCGCTTTTTCGATCTCGTCCAATAAAAGTACGGAGTAAGGCTTGCGTCTGATTTTTTCAGTCAATTGTCCACCTTCTTCATAACCTACGTATCCTGGAGGTGCTCCTACAAGTCTGGAGATGGCGAATTTCTCCATATATTCACTCATGTCAATTCTAACAAGTGCATCTTCGCTATCAAAAAGTTGTTTTGCCAACACTTTGGCTAACTGCGTTTTACCTACCCCTGTTTGACCTAAAAATATAAATGAACCAATTGGTTTATCTGGATCTTTAAGGCCGGCGCGATTACGTTGTATGGCTTTTACAACCTTAGCAACAGCTTCGTCCTGTCCAATCACTTTTCCTTTGATCAATTCTGGCAAATTCGCCAACTTATTGCTTTCGGTTTGTGCGATTCTATTTACGGGAATTCCAGTCATCATTGAAACCACATCCGCAACATTATCCTCAGTAACTATTTCTTTATGCAGTTTGGTTTCTTGTTCCCAATTTTCTTGGGCCACCGCTAATTCTTTTTCGATACGTTTTTCATCATCACGCAGTTTTGCAGCCTCTTCATACTTTTGCTTTTTAACTACGGAGTTTTTCGTTTCCTTAACTGCTTCCAATTGCTTTTCGAGCTCTACAATTTGTTTAGGCACATCAATGTTGGTAATATGAACTCTCGAGCCTGCTTCGTCCAATGCATCAATCGCTTTGTCAGGCAAGAAACGTTCGGTCATATATCTGTTCGTCAACTTTACACAAGCAATAATGGCTTCTGGGGTGTATTGCACATTATGGTGTTCTTCATATTTGTCTTTAATGTTTTCTAAAATCTGAATAGTTTCCTCAACCGTAGTTGGTTCAACAATCACCTTTTGAAAACGGCGCTCCAAGGCACCATCTTTTTCAATATACTGCCTGTATTCATCTAAAGTCGTAGCGCCAATACATTGTATTTCCCCTCTAGCTAAAGCGGGTTTAAACATATTGGAAGCATCCAAACTTCCTGTGGCACCACCGGCACCTACAATCGTATGGATTTCATCAATAAAAAGAATGATATCATCATTTTTTTCCAGCTCATTCATTACGGCTTTCATGCGCTCCTCAAACTGTCCACGATATTTGGTTCCAGCAACTAAACTAGCCAAATCCAGAGTCACAACACGTTTGTTGAAAAGTATGCGTGATACTTTACGCTGGATGATTCGGAGTGCTAAACCTTCCGCAATGGCCGATTTACCAACACCAGGTTCACCAATAAGCAAAGGGTTATTCTTTTTACGTCGGCTCAAAATTTGAGAAACACGTTCTATTTCTTTTTCGCGACCGACTACGGGGTCCAATTTACCTTCTTCAGCCATAACTGTTAAGTCACGACCAAAATTATCTAGGACTGGCGTTTTTGACTTTTTGACACCTTTTGCCGTAGATTGGCTGAATGGGTTTTGTTTTGTTTCGTCCTCCTCATTTAAATCGTCATCAGAAAATGACTCCGCCTTTGGAGATTCTGTGTAGTCATCATTGTTAGTTATCATAGACTTGAATTGTTCTTTAACGTTATCATAATCCACTTTAAGCTTGTTTAAAAGCTTTGTTGTGGGATCATTTTCATTTCTTAAAATGCACAATAATAAATGTGCCGTATTGATTGAGGTGCTTTGAAATAACTTGGCTTCTAAAAAAGTAGTTTTAAGAGCACGCTCCGCTTGTCGTGTTAAATGTAGGTTTTTCTTTTCATTTGATGTCGAGATAAGGCTTGGGTTAGCCGGACTCAAGATCTCCACTTTACGTCGCAAGTGGTTTAAATCAATTTCCAAAGCGCTTAAAATGTCAATAGCTTTGCCATTGCCATCTCTAAGCAACCCTAGCATTAAATGTTCTGTACCTATAAAATCATGTCCTAACCGTAAAGCTTCTTCCTTGCTGTAGGCTATCACATCTTTAACTCTTGGGGAAAAATTATCATCCATATTAAAATCCTTTCTACATTAAAAATAATGAAAACTACTGTATTAGGGCAAAAACTATACCTTAAATGTTTTCATATTGGCTAAGTGACGAAAAAAACTTCACAATCTCAAAACATTTAACGAGATACTTATTAAATAAAAATATGGGCTATTGTTAATAAACTATGCCAAAAACACACGATAAAGTGGCGTTAAAACTCATAAAAGGCTTATCTTAGCACGATTTGAAAACTTACAAAAAATCTAATTAATTTATATATGACAGAAGGAGAAAAAGTGATTCCTATCAACATTGAAGATGAAATGAAATCGGCTTACATTGATTACTCAATGTCAGTCATTGTGTCACGTGCTTTACCAGATGTTAGGGATGGTCTAAAACCAGTGCACAGACGTGTGCTTTTTGGCATGCATGAACTAGGAATTAGAGCAAACACGGCTCATAAAAAATCAGCCAGAATCGTCGGTGAAGTACTGGGTAAATACCATCCACATGGTGATACCTCAGTTTACGACGCCATGGTTCGTATGGCTCAAGATTGGAGTTTACGCTATATGTTAGTGGACGGGCAAGGTAACTTTGGTTCCATTGATGGGGATAGCCCTGCAGCAATGCGTTATACAGAAGCGCGAATGCGTAAAATTTCTGAAGACATGTTGGCAGACATTGATAAGGAAACAGTTGATCATCGACTCAATTTTGACGATACTTTACAAGAACCAACCGTTTTGCCTACACGTATCCCAGGACTTTTAGTTAATGGAGCTTCTGGTATTGCCGTGGGTATGGCGACTAATATGCCTCCTCATAATTTAAGTGAAGTAGTTGATGGCATCATCGCTTATATTGATAATCGTGATATCGATATTGACGAGTTGATAACACATATTAAAGCTCCAGATTTTCCTACTGGGGGAATAATTTATGGTTACGATGGCGTAAGAGAAGCTTTTAAAACAGGTCGTGGTAGAGTTGTGATGAGAGCAAAAGCTGTTATTGAAGAGGTTCAAGGGAGAGAGACGATCATCGTCACTGAGATCCCGTACCAAGTCAATAAGGCCGAGATGATCAAGAAAACGGCTGATTTAGTCAATGAAAAGAAAATTGAAGGTATTTCCATGATTCGTGATGAATCCGATAGAAACGGAATGCGTATTGTTTACGTCTTGAAGCGTGAAGCAATTCCTAATATCGTTTTGAATACTTTATATAAGTACACCGCGTTACAGTCGTCTTTTAGTGTTAACAATATCGCCCTTGTGAAAGGTCGACCAGAATTGTTGAACTTAAAAGACATGATTCATCATTTTGTTGAGCATAGACATGAGGTTGTCATAAGAAGGACTATCTATGAACTTCGCAAAGCAGAAGAACGCGCCCACATTTTAGAAGGTTTAATCATTGCTTCTGATAATATTGATGAAGTTATTGCATTAATCCGTTCCTCATCCAATGCTGACGAGGCACGCGAGAAGTTGATTGAGCGTTTTGCACTTTCTGAAATACAGGCGAAAGCTATTGTGGAGATGCGTTTGCGTCAATTAACTGGTTTAGAGCAAGACAAATTGCGTTCTGAATATGAGGAATTGATGAAAACCATTGAAGATTTGAAAGATATTCTTGATAAAGAAGAACGTCGTATGGAAATCATTAAGGATGAATTGACCATTGTTAAAGATAAATATGGTGATGAGCGTCGTTCCGTCATTGAATATGCAGGTGGCGACTTGAGCATTGAGGATATGATTCCTAATGAGCAAGTGGTTATTACCATTTCGCATGCCGGCTACATAAAACGTACGTCATTAACCGAATATAAAACTCAAAATAGAGGAGGAGTAGGTCAAAAAGCATCTACCACGCGTAATGAGGATTTCTTAGAACATTTGTTTGTTGGAACCAATCACCAGTACATGCTGTTCTTTACTCAAAAAGGAAAATGTTTCTGGATGCGTGTTTATGAAATCCCTGAAGGTAGCAAAACCTCAAAAGGTCGAGCGATCCAAAACTTGATTAATATTGAACAGGATGATAAGGTAAAAGCGTTCATTTGTACGCAAGATCTGAAGAACGAAGAATATATCAATAGCCATTATGTCATTATGGCCACTAAAAACGGTCAGGTTAAGAAAACCTCTTTAGAGCAATATTCGCGTCCAAGAACCAATGGTATTAATGCCATTACCATTAAAGACGATGATATTTTACTAGAAGCGAAATTAACCACAGGTAACAGTCAAGTGATGTTGGCTCTAAAATCTGGTAAAGCCATTCGTTTTGAGGAGGCTAAAACGCGTCCGATGGGAAGAAGCGCTTCTGGTGTAAGAGGTATTCGATTAGCACATGATAAAGATGAAGTTATTGGTATGGTAACCATTGAAAATCCAATGGAAGAATCTGTATTGGTAGTTTCTGAAAATGGCTATGGTAAACGTACTTATATTGATGATCCAGAAGACGGTGTCGAAGTTTATAGAATTACCAACAGAGGTGGAAAAGGTGTAAAAACCATTTCTATTACTGAAAAAACAGGTAGTTTGGTGGCCATCAAATCGGTAAGTGATGACGATGATTTAATGATTATAAACAAGTCTGGGATTGCTATTCGTTTGGCAGTGAAAAATCTTCGTGTTATGGGAAGAGCTACTCAAGGTGTGAGATTAATCAATTTGAAAGGCAATGATTCTATAGCTGCAGTTGCCAAAGTAATGAGCGAAGAAGAGGAAGACGTTGAGCTGATTCAAAACGACTTAGATCAATCTGTTGACAATGAATCTTCTAACGAAGACGGCACAACTCTTGATAACTCAGATAACGAAAATAATAATTAACACTAATTAAAATAACTAAAAATGAAAAAACAAACGATCGTCGCTTTGGCACTTTTAGTAGGTTCGATTTCCTTTGCACAAAAGAACGAATTGAAGGACGCTGAAAAAGCCTTAAAGAAAAGTAACTACGCAGAAGCTAAATCTGCAATTAACTCTGCAGAGCCCCTAATTGGAAATGCAGACGACAAAATGAAGGCTCAGTTCTACTTTTTAAAAGGACAAGCGTATTATGCCAACGGTACAGGATCAAGTACTGATATGGATACGGCCATCCAAAGTTTGGATATGGTTGAAAAGACTGAAGGAAAGAATGGAAAGTATTCTAAAAACGTTCAGGAAATTAAACAAGGCATGCTGACTTCCTTCTTAACCAAAGCGAATGAAGCGTTAGAAAGCAAAAACTTTACTGCTTCTTCTGCCGGATTTGAAAAAGCCTACAGAATGTCAACAAAAGACACTTTGTATCTTTATTATGCAGCTGCAACAGCAGTAAACGGTGAAGATTATCCAGCGGCTTTGAAATATTATGAAGAGCTTAAAAATCTTGGATATGATGGAGTTGAAACTGAATATGTAGCCATTAATAAGACTACAAACGAAGAAGAGTCATTTCCTTCTAAGAGTTTGATGGATATTTCGGTTAAAGCTGGTACGCATATTAAGCCAGAAGCTAAAAAATCAGCTTCAAAAAAAGGAGAAATTGTTAGAAACGTTGCCTTGATCTACATGAACCAAGGAGATAACGAAAAAGCTGTTGCAGCAATGAAAGATGCTAGAAAAGCAAATCCTGATGATGCAACCTTGATTATTTCTGAAGCCAACATGCAATTGAAAATGGGCAACAGAGAGGAATTTAAAAGTTTGATCCAACAAGCTTTGGTAAAAGAGCCAAACAATCCTGAATTGTTATTCAACTTAGGTATCGTTGCAGCTGAGGCTGGCGAAACTCAAGAAGCTAAAGGTTATTATGAAAAAGCAATCGAATTAAAGCCTGACTATACGGATGTCTATAATAATATGGCGGTTTTGATTTTAAGTCAAGAGCAAGATATTATTGAAAAAATGAATGCCCTTGGGAGTTCAGCGGCTGACAATAAAAAATACGATGAACTGAAAGCTGAAAGAACAAAACTTTACACCGATGCGATTCCATATTTAGAAACCACGCTTAAGTTAAGACCTACAGATTTGCAAGCAGCAAAAACTTTAGTGAATATCTATAGCGCTATTGGCGAAACTGCGAAATATAAAGAAATGAAGGCCAAAGTTGAAGCTTTGGAAAGCGGTCAAAAATAATTGTACCGTTTGATTCAATAAAAAAATGCTATCTCGTTTGGGATAGCATTTTTTATTATATTACTTTTTTTATGACCCTCAGTTTATGGGTATGCATTTTGACATCACTGTTATAAATTCCGGAATGATCCAATCGGTCAATACGTACTTTTCCATGGGCGTGAATGATGTAATTGTCAGGCATAATGATTCCGACATGCACAATCTGCCCTTCGTTATTGTCGAAAAAAGCCAAATCTCCTGCTTCACTTTCTTCAATAAAACTTAAGGCTTCTCCCTGTTTTGCCTGGTGTTCCACAGCACGAAACAATTCATAGCCATTCAATTTATAAACCATTTGTGCAAATCCTGCGGCATCAATTCCAAAGGGCGTTTTGCCTCCCCATAAATAAGGCGCATTGCGATATAAAAAAGCTGTATTTATTAAGTTTGATTTTGGCTGAACGCCTGATATACAATTTCCGTCAAAGGAGTGGTTAAGAAAATTTAAACCGCTCAAAGAAGACCCCAATGGAATGGTTAATAATTCATCATTGGCATCTTGTATAAATTCAATCAAATCGGCGGAAAGCCTTTGTGGACATTCGATTAATGAATTATAATCGGATTCCTCAATTTCAAGATATTGGTTATTGTCAATCCAACCTTCGCAGCGGTCAAATTCCAAACGGATTTTACTCCATTTTTTTCGTCTTTCAATGACTTTAAAAACATCGCCATATAATACTTGCGAAAGGAGTTCGGTCGTATCCAAAGGTTCAATTCTTAAAGAGACAATGCTTAAATTGGCAATTCCGTAGGTCATCGATGGAGATTGTCTATTGACTAATTTTTATTATGGATGAAGTAATCGTTATGAGTTGGAGGGGAAATAACTATTGAAAATATGGCATTAACAATATTATGCACGTTCAATCACAATTGCAGAAGCTCCTCCGCCGCCATTACAAATAGCTGCTGCTCCGATTTTAGCGTTGTTCTGTTCCAATACATTGATTAAGGTAATGATAATCCGAACCCCTGAACAACCCAAGGGATGTCCTAATGAAACAGCGCCTCCATTAACATTGACATTACCATCATTCAGACCTAAAATTTTCATATTTGCCAATCCAACCACAGAAAAAGCCTCATTGAATTCAAAAAAGTCCACCTCTTTTATAGAAATACCAGCTTTATCCAATGCTTTAGGCAAAGCTAAGGCCGGCGCCGTAGTAAACCATTTTGGCTCATGTGCGGCATCAGCATATCCTTTTATTATGGCCAGAGGTTTTAAACCTAAAGCCTCTGCTTTTTCTCTACTCATCAAAACAACAGCGCCTGCACCATCATTTATGGTCGAAGCGTTTGCCGCAGTTACGGTTCCGTCTTTTGTAAAAGCAGGTCTTAAGGAAGGTATTTTATCTAAACTAACATTCGTGTATTCTTCATCTTTAGAAACAATCACAGCATCTCCACGACGTTGAG
>JBARDR010000555.1:0-2091 GCA_049795335.1 Gelidibacter sp.
GCATAACTTGCCGTAGTCTTGTAGGATACAAATCCGTCGTCATTTTGAAAAAAATAGAAGTTTTTATCGCCATAGGTCTTAAAATAATCTAGTGAGGAATCGCCAAAAGCCTTGACCATTTGCTTCGCTTTTTCTATACTAGCAGCTTCCACTAGATTCGGCTGCTTCAGTCGCTTGAAAATCAACCAAAAAAAGTAAAGAAAACTTGATACGGCCAGAAGATGAATACTGGTTAAAAAATAGCGTCCAAAAGCCGTTACGGATTTTAAATCGCCATCCATAAGCACCACCGATTTTAAGGTCTCAGCAATAGATTCGCCCATTGTGAAATTGACATTAAAATGACGCCTATCAAGAAAATAAAACCCAATGACACCATAAATAATAACAGACGTAATAAAAACCAGTCCATTTTCTAACTTTAGATATTTTAATGGCACCGATTTTATATAATAGGATTGACGCTGATATAAAAGCACGGCGATGGTTAAAGAAGCCAAAATAGCTTCCTCATAATCAATCCCTTTAACAAGATGTCCCAACAAGGACAAAATGGTCAGTAAAAGTGCCAAATAATAGGAGTTTTTATAACCTTTGATGAGTGTTACCGCTGTAAACATCAAAATGACACCAGTAACAAGCACTGAATTATTGGATAGCTCAATGACATCAAAGGGGATAAAATCTTTCAAAAGCTTTAGGCGAGAAACCAATGCAGGTGTCAATGCAGAAAGGATGTTGACAATACCAAGAAATAACAATAAAATGGGTGCCAATAACTGCATAAAAAGTCCGTCTTTCTTAAACAAGAGCGCAAAAACACCAAGAAGCATCACGCTCCAAAATTCGAAAAAACGAAATAAAAACACCACAGAAAGCGCGGAAACAGCATCATAATCAAACAATGTGAGCGCATAGGTCAATGCCAGTTCAATGGCTCCAATTCCTTTTAAAAACGGGGAACTCAGCAAAAGAATAAGCACCAAGGCATAGCCAATAACCGCAACCATTAATGAAGGTGTCAAACCCAAAGCACCCATGGCGATATACAAATGCGCAATCCCGATAACTTCGATAAAGCAGGAAAACAACAGGACTTTTAAAAGCTCAAGTTTATCGAGAGATTGTTGTTGCAAATCAACAATGATTTTAGAAACTTCTGGTGCTTTTTTTTCTATGAATTTAAAAACAAAGCCTTTCTTAACCAGGCTTACTATGAGATAGGTCAGCAGTCCAAAAACCACAAGTAAACCAAGTATACCATAAACCATGTCTTTCCTGAGGTCGCCTTTCAAGAACAACAATAAAATTGCCGGCAGCGCCACAAGAATGCTAGAGACTACAGAACTTATAGAAAACAAAGTGGAA
The DNA here is from genome assembly GCA_049795335.1 of Gelidibacter sp. GTDB lineage: Bacteria > Bacteroidota > Bacteroidia > Flavobacteriales > Flavobacteriaceae > Gelidibacter. Next base: position 1,369 of record JBARDR010000555.1, read on the forward strand.
GCGTAATAAATAGAGCCTTTTTCAATGCCTTGTTTTTCTTCAATATCCTTATTAAAAAACAAAACATTCGTAATCGTACCCGCGGGAATAAACACACTGATAAAGTTACGTTTAAGATAAAGCAACATCGCCACTTTGAACGGAATCCGTTTTTGAATGGCTTTAAAACTATATTGATACATCCAACCCTGAACTGCCACAAATAAAAACACTAATAACACGCCCACAATAAACTATAAAATCTTGGCTTGCATTAGGACTTGCTTCACTTGAGTAAGCTCGGTGCGTTCGTGTTTTACAAAGTAAATCGCCAGTAAAACAGAAAATAACCCAAGGGCTATTTGCAAAATAAGTTTCCAATGTGATTTAACAAGTTTTAAACTGGCTTCCATGGTATTCTCGAGGTTATTCTCGGGTGTTTTTCCAAATGACATTACTGTAAGGATAAGGAATTTCAATACCTTCCTTGTCAAAGCGTTCTTTGATGTTTTCCAACAAATCACAGCCCATGATATAGGCATCTCCGGGATTGGCTGCCCAGGTCCATGCCCGTAACGTGATCGAGAATTTCCCTACTGCAATCACACGAATTGGTGCAATATCAGTATCCATTTTTTTATGAAGATGTTGTCTATGGTCTATAAACAAGGGATGGGTTACTACTTCCTCCTTCATAATGGTTTTGGCCTTTTTAATATTAGCCGTATAGGAGATACTTATTTC
>JBARDR010000556.1:0-1612 GCA_049795335.1 Gelidibacter sp.
CAGTCTATTGTGTGTTGAGACCAATCCGGAAAACAAAGATCTTACACAACTTAATTTTGCACTTAATGAAGTCGCCGTAAGCAGAAAAAACACGACCTCCATGATTACGGTGAAAACACATCTGGACGGCGAGTATCTAACTTCTTATTGGGCAGATGGCCTAATTGTCTCCACCCCTACAGGCTCTACCGGCTACTCTTTGAGTTGCGGAGGCCCTGTCATAGCCCCAAATGCTAAAAGTTTCGTTATCACACCCATCGCGCCTCACAACTTGAGTGCCAGACCGTTGGTCATCCCCGACCATACCGAAATCCAATTAAAAGTAGATGGACGGGAAGATTTCTATCTCATTTCATTAGACTCAAGAATTGCAACGTTGCACAACAGCACTATCGTAACCGTTAAAAAAGCAGACTTTAAAATAAAGATGATTGAACTTCATAGCGAAAGTTTCATTGATACTTTGCGCAAAAAACTTCTTTGGGGAGAAGATAAGCGCAATTAAACAATAAAATCTTTTAAATACTGTTTATCTGTAATACAATTTGTTTCAAATTGTTAATGGCTAATCTTATTTATTATATTTGCAAACTTTAAAATTTTATGAGGTCTATTGTTTTAATAATCTTTAGTGTTTGTTTCGTATCAAACATCCAAGCGCAAATTTACGAAGTCGGTTTTTTTCTTGGCAACAGTAATTTTATTGGTGATGTTGGTAAAACAAAATATATAGCACCTAACAAACCAGCGGGCGGACTCATGCTGAAATGGAATAGAAGTCCGAGATATTCATATAGAGCCTCCATACTTTTTACAGAACTGGAAGGCCAAGACAAGTATTCAGATGACCCACGAAGACTGGAACGTAATTATGGGTTTAAAAACTCACTTTTAGAATTTTCTGCAGGAATGGAGTTCACCTTTTTGGACTTTAACCTACACAGTTCAGATCCTCAAATGACACCCTATTTATATACCGGCCTTTCGGCTGCGAGACATAAAAACTTCTATTTTGATCCCGCTCAACCTATACCACCAAATAACGATCCCATAATGCCCATCTCCGAGAATACTCAAAGTTGGGCTCTCGGCATTCCAATGGTGGTAGGCTTTAAAACAACTGCAGGTCCTGGTCTAGTATTAGCAGCCGAAATTGGCGTTAGATATACCTTTTCTGATAAACTTGACGGTAGTGTTCCGGATTCCAAAAACTTACAGTCCTATAGCTTCGGAAATTTAAACAGCAATGATTGGTATGTTTTTTCGGGAATAACTGTAACTTACACCTTTGGTCAAAAACCTTGCTATTGCAACTATTAATAAGTGGATTTAAAGAAACAAATACATACCGACAAACTCCCAAACCATTTAGCCATCATCATGGATGGCAACGGCCGTTGGGCAAAAAAACAAGGCCTACTTAGGGTCATTGGTCATGAGAAAGGAACGAAATCCGTACGGGAAGTAGTGGAAGCGAGTGCCCAAATAGGCATCAAGCACCTTACTCTTTATGCCTTTTCGACTGAAAACTGGAACCGTCCAAAAATTGAAGTTCAAACTTTGATGAAGCTTTTGGTTAAATCCCTGAAAAAGGAAATTAAAACCCTTCAAG
>JBARDR010000557.1:0-5954 GCA_049795335.1 Gelidibacter sp.
CCATAGAACAAGGGTATTCAATTACACAAAACTAACACATGGCATTACCAAAAATCAATCCAACCCACACGAAGGCCTGGGGTAAACTTCATGAGCATTTTTCAAAAATAAAAGAGGTGCACATGACGCAGTGGTTTTCCGAAAATAAAAACCGTGCTGATGAAATGACCATCAAGTGGCGTGATTTTTATGTGGATTACTCTAAAAATAGAATGGATGCTGAAACGCTAGAGTTGTTATTGGAACTCGCTGAGGAAACACAATTGAAATCGGCGATAACCAAACAGTTTCAAGGCGATATCATCAATGAAACAGAGGGTAGAGAAGTGCTGCACACAGCATTGAGAAGTCCGAAATTGACCGGTGTGCTAGTGGAAGGTGAAGAGGTCATGCCTGAAATCCATGAAGTAAAATTAAAAATTAAGGGTTTTACGAACGCTATTGTTCATGGAAAAAGAAAAGGATTTACCAATAAAGCATTTACAGATGTTGTAAACATTGGCATTGGTGGTTCTGATTTGGGGCCGGCGATGGTGGTGGATGCGCTTCAATTCTATAAAAATCGATTGACCACGCATTTTGTAAGCAACGTTGATGGCGATCATGTCAATGAAGTTTTAAAGAAATTAAATCCTGAAACCACACTTTTTGTGATTGTTTCCAAAACCTTTACCACTCAAGAAACCTTATCCAATGCCAATACGATTAAAGATTGGTTTTTAAGATCAGCTTCGGAAAGTGATATTGCTAAACATTTTGTGGCGGTTTCTACCAATATTGAAAACGTAAAATCTTTTGGTATTGATGAAGACAACATTTTCCCGATGTGGAATTGGGTTGGAGGTCGATTTTCATTGTGGAGCGCTGTCGGAATATCCATCAGTTTAGCTGTGGGTTATGATAATTTTGATAAACTGTTGTTGGGTGCTCATGAGATGGATGAGCATTTCAGATCGGAAGATTTTAAAACGAATCTCCCCGTAGTTTTGGCCTTAATCGGGATTTGGTACACTAACTTTTTTGAATCCGAAAGTGAAGCGGTTATTGGCTATTCACAGTATTTGAATCAGTTTGCGACTTATTTGCAACAAGCCAATATGGAAAGTAATGGTAAAAGTGTCGATCGAAATGGCGAAAAAGTGACCTATCAAACGGGTAATATTGTTTGGGGAGAACCAGGCACCAATTCGCAACACGCCTTTTTTCAATTGATTCATCAAGGCACCAAACTTATTCCGGCTGATTTTATTGGATTTGCAAAATCACTTCATGGGAATAAGGATCATCAAGATAAATTGATGTCCAATTTTATCGCTCAAACCGAAGCCCTCTTAAACGGAAAATCAAAAGAAGAAGTCGTCAACGAGTTTAAAAGCCAGAGCGCTTCCGAAGAAATAATTCAGAAGCTTACGGCTTTTAAAGTGTTTGATGGAAACAAGCCGACCAATACATTATTAATTGATCAATTGACACCGGAAAGTTTGGGTAAATTGATTGCCCTGTATGAACATAAGATCTTCGTTCAAGGAGTGATTTGGAATGTTTATAGCTATGATCAGTTTGGGGTGGAGCTTGGAAAACAGCTTGCTACTAAAATTCTGAAGGAATTTTCAACTACTGATAAAATTGCAAATCATGACAGTTCCACGCGCAATTTATTGGAATACTACAAGTTTTTAAGTTAAATATTGTTAAAAACTTATGGACAACTTAATTCTATAGCCAGTCTTTTAATGTTAAAATCTCTTAAATTCGTAATGTTAAATTTTCTTAACGTTTAGATAATATTAAGTCATAATAATGGTTTAATTTTGCACCGAATTTAAAATATAATTTTAAACATTAAAAATGAAAAAAATTACGCAATTCTTAATGATGTCTGTCGTATTACTTTGTACTACAGTCATGACGGCTCAAGTAACTTCTTCCAGTATGAGTGGACGAGTTACGGATGCTGAAGGTCCGGTAATGGGTGCAACAATTGTCGCCACACACGTTCCTTCAGGTACTACTTACGGCACGATCACTAATGACGAAGGCCGATACAATTTACCAGGCATGCGTGTTGGTGGGCCCTACAGTGTATCCGTATCCTATGTTGGATATGGCACAAACACTACTAGCGATATTACGCTGAAGTTGGGTGCTGGTTATCTTCATGATGTTGTTTTGAGTGAAGAAAGCGTTTCTTTAAGTCAGGTTGTTATCTCTGCCAAAAGAACAAAGTTTTCATCTGAAAAAACAGGTGCTGTAACTAATATTTCCAATGATCAATTGACAGCTCTGCCAAGTATTAACAGAAGTATTGCTGACATTGCAAAGCTTTCTCCTTACTCAAACGGAATGAGCATTGCAGGTGGCGACGGTCGTTCTACTAACTTTACAGTAGATGGTGCCAATTTCAACAATAACTTCGGATTGAGCTCTAGCTTACCCGCAGGTGGAAGTCCAATATCTTTGGATGCTATTGAAGAGGTTCAAGTAGTGATTGCGCCTTTTGATGTGCGTCAATCCAATTTTATTGGTGGTGGTATTAACGCCATTACTAAATCAGGAACAAACAAATTCAAAGGATCTGCTTACACGTATTTTAACAACCAAGATATGCGTGGTAACAGAATTGGTGATGTTCAATTTGGTGATCGTGACGACCAGTCAAAAACGATTTACGGATTGACTTTAGGCGGTCCGATTATCAAAAATAAATTGTTCTTTTTCGTTAACGCAGAAAATGAAAAGCGACCAGGGCAAGTTGTCACTTGGAGACCTTCAGAAGATGGTGTAGCCGATCTTGACCAGTCGCTTTCACGTACCAGTATTGCTGACATGGAAAGAGTAAGACAGCATTTACTTACTAACTATGGTTATGATCCAGGCTCATACAGTAACTATCCTGCCGATGAAACCAATAAAAAATTACTTGTTCGTTTGGATTGGAATATCAATGCCACCAACAAATTGAGTGTACGTTATAACTACGCTAAAAATCAAGGATGGAATGGTACGAATGGCAATTCAGCAGATGCTGGTTACCGTTTTAATGGGTTTGATCGTATTTCTCAATATTCAATGGCCTTCTCTAATTCAACCTATTCGATGGATAACATCGTAAATTCGATATCCTTTGATTTAAATAGTAGAATTTCAGATAAACTATCCAATCAGTTGCTTGTTACTTCTTCAAAAATTAAGGATATGAGAGGTTCAAATTCTTCTCCTTTCCCTTTCATTGATATTATGAACGGCAAAACTGCAGACGGGAATCAAATTTTGGAGCCTTATATGTCTGCTGGATTGGAGCTGTTTACTCATAATAATGGTGTTAACAACAACACATTTACAGTTACTGATAATTTAACCTATTATTTAGATAATCATAAAGTTACAGGAGGCTTAAGTTTTGAACATCAGTTGGCGAACAACTCTTATATGAGAAATGGTACAGGATATTATCGTTATGCGAGTTTAGATGATTTCCTTGATCAAGCCGCTCCAACAGATTTCGCTTTAACTTATGGTTATAATGGTGAAAAAAACCCAACTGCTGAAGTTTCTTTTAATCAATTTGGTGCTTATCTTCAAGATGATTGGGATGTGAATCCAAACTTCAAATTATCTTACGGAATTCGTGCGGATTACTTGAAGTATGAAGACAATATTCTCAGAAACAACGCTATTTTAGACTTAGATTTTGGTGGTAGAAACATTGATACCGGTAAATGGCCAAAGGCCAACGTTCAAGTATCTCCAAGAGTAGGTTTTACTTGGGATGTTAAAGGCGACCAATCTATGAAACTTCGTGGAGGTACAGGTATCTTCTCAGGAAGATTACCATTGGTATTCTTCACTAATATGCCAACCAACTCAGGGATGGTTCAAGGAAGTTATGCCGCTACTACAACGTACAATGCTGATGGTTCCATAAAGGCTGTTAATCCTGCATTGGCTGGCTTGCAAGGGCCTATGATTACGGATGTGGATGAAATGATCAGTAGATTGAATCTTCCAAATACAATTACTCCTGAAGATGGTGTTTTACCTAGTAGTGTAAATAGTGTAGACCCTAACTTCAAAATGCCACAAGTTTGGAAATCATCTATCGCTTTTGATTATGATGTTCCAGTGAATTTCCCTATGTCAGTTACGGTTGAAGGTATTTACACAAAAAACATAAATGGCGTTATGCTTAAAAATTATAACCTGAAAGATCCAGATGCTTCCTGGGAGCGTTTTTCCGGTCCAGATGATAGATATATTTATCCTGCAGCGGCTGATCTTACTTATACCTCTAAAAATGCTTATGTATTGTCGAATACAAGCCAAGGATGGGGTGCCATCGGTAATATTACTGTAAATGCAGAACCAGTTGATGATTTAAGATTAATGCTTGCTTATACCTACACAGAATCTAAAGAAATCTCAGGGATGCCAGGTAGTAATGCTTCATCTGCATATACCAACTTAATTGAAGTTAACGGAGCACACTTGCCAGATCTTCAACGTTCACAATATGTTGTGCCAAGTAAGGTAATTGGATCAGCCGGATATAAATTACCTTGGTCGAATGACTTTGCAAAATCTGCTACTTTAATCAATGTATTCTATTCTGGTTACTCTCCTAGTGGCTATAGCTATACCTATTCGAATGATATGAACGGTGATGGTGCTTCAACAGATTTGATCTACATCCCTAGAGATAGAGGAGATATTCAGTTTAAGACACAAGCTGACGAAGATGCTTTCTTCAATTTCATGGCACAAGATAAATACCTTAAAAAGAATAAAGGTAAATATGCAGGAGCTTACGAAGTTCGTAGCCCATGGGTTCATACGTTTGATTTGAGATTAACTCGTGAGTATTATATCAATGTAGGTGAAACTCGTAATACCTTACAGTTTAGCTTAGATTTCTTAAACGTTGGGAACCTTATAAATTCTGAATGGGGAATTGCTAAAAACAATGCCATCTCAAACAATGGTAAGATTTTGAGATATGAAGGTAAGGATGCTAACAATGTACCTTCTTACTCTTTCGCTCAAGTTAAAAACGAATACCCTGTGAATTCATTTGACTATAACTATTTCTATGGGCAAACTTGGAAACTTCAAGTAGGTGCTAGATATTCTTTCTAGTCAAATTATATTATTTTCCATTAGTTAATGGAAATCAGAAAATTTAAAACGTCCATCAATTGATGGACGTTTTTTTTTTGAGGTTTTAAAATGTGTCATATTCTTAAGGTGTCAAGGACTATTATTGCAAAGTAGGTTAATTAAGTTACTTTTTTGGGGAAGGATTTAGAATCTCTAAACCATCAAGTCAGTAATTTATTAATCATTTAGTCTTTTCCTGATGTTTTTATTTTGAACCATTAAGATAATTAAGTGGCTTGTGTACTCAGATTTTCTTAAAACTAAGCAAGATTATTAATTTTTTATAGTATCGTTGAGGTTTGAAGAATGAATCTATTGGGTTTTAAGCCTATTTTAAGTACCATTGTTATCTTTGGTTAATGAGTTCTTGCAATAATAGTTAAACAGGCATAGAGGCGACTAAGTTGCCCTTATAAGAAGGTGCATCAATGCTCTGAGGATGTTTTGGATTGTTTATATTTTTTCAAGAAATGTTAGGATTTTAATGAGAGTTTGATCCCGGATCAAAGCATTTTGTTAACTTACTATTTGCGTTAGGGATTACGAATTCAATTCTACTGTTATAATTTGGAATTCGTGATACTGCTTCGCTAAGTTGCAGAGGAAATCCTTTTTGTGAGGCACGAGCAAAAAGATTGTAACGGAAAGCCCGACCCATTAGGAGAACGCCCAAAAACTTTGTAAATAGATCCAGTTAGAGTTATTTGGGTTGTTTTATGTCCTGAATGATGACAGCATTATTAGTATTGTAATTGGTGGTTATGTCTACCCGCCATCCTCATAGGAGGCCATAATTAAGA
>JBARDR010000558.1:0-4129 GCA_049795335.1 Gelidibacter sp.
CCTATAACGATGCTGCTAAATTTTGGATGAAAATTTTTGCGCTCAATTTTGCAATGGGCGTTGTTACGGGAATTCCTATGGAATTTCAATTTGGAACCAATTGGGCAAAGTTTTCTGACCTGACCGGCGGCATTATCGGTCAAACTCTTGCCATGGAAGGGATGTTCTCATTTTTCTTGGAGTCTTCTTTCTTAGGCCTCTTTTTATTTGGTGAAAAACTATTGGGTCAAAAACTCCACTTCCTAACCGGTTTTCTCGTGTTTCTAGGCTCTTGGGCAAGTGGCTACCTGATCATCGCCACCCATTCATGGATGCAATATCCGGTGGGTTATGAAATTTTGGAAAACGGAAAGTTTGTCCTCACTAATTTTGCTGCCTTATTTTCCAATCCATGGCTAATGCCTTCTTTTTTACATAATCAGATGGGTTCAGTTATTACATCTTCTTTTGTTGTGGCCTCCATTGGCGCCTTCTATTTATTGAACAATAAACACAGCGAGTCTGGAAAACTTTTTGTAAAAACAGGCGTCATTTTCGGATTGATTTCGAGCCTCTTGGTGGCTTTTCCAACAGGAGACTGGATCGCTAAAAATGTTGCCACACATCAACCGGTGACCTTCGCTGCCATGGAAGGAATTTTTAAAACTGAAGATGGGGGCACAGAAATTATTCTCATCGGTCAACCGGATATGGTCAACAAAAAACTCGATAATAAAATCGCGGTACCGAAGGTGCTGAGCTTTCTTACCTACCAAAGATGGGATGCAGAAATTAAAGGTTTGAACGAATTTGATCCTAGTATATATCCAATCAACATTCCGGGCCTATATTATTCCTATCATATCATGGTCGGATTGGGCACTATTTTTATTGGTCTTATGCTTATCGCGAGTGTCCAACTCTTCCGAAAAAAATTGTATACCACCAAATGGATTTTATGGGCATTGTTATTTATGCTCCCATTCCCATACATAGCCAATACGACAGGCTGGTACACTGCCGAATTGGGCCGGCAACCTTGGCTCGTGTACAATCTTTTGCGAACTGCTGACGGCATCTCACCCACCGTCTCCTCTGGAAACACATTGTTTACCTTGCTTGGCTTTATTGGACTGTATCTCCTATTGGGATTATTGTTCTTAATGCTGGCAGGAAAAATCATTAACAAAGGACCCGAAACCTCAACACACCTCTAACTATGGAATTATTCTGGTATATCGTTTTAATGACCATGTTGACCATTTATGTTATTTTGGATGGTTATGACTTTGGCGCAGGGATTATTCATCTGTTTTTTGCTAAGACTGAAAAGGACAAAAAAGCTATCACTAATGCCATTGGTCCGTTTTGGGATGCTAATGAAGTTTGGCTCATAGCCGTTGGAGGGGTTTTGTTTTTTGCATTTCCAACCCTATACGCTTCCGCTTTCAGTGGGTTTTATTTGCCACTGATCATGATTTTATGGTTGCTCATTTTTAGGGCCATAGGGCTGGAATTACGAGGACAAATAAAAAACAGAATGTGGGAGGCTATTTGGGACAAAGCTTTTGGAGTCGCAAGTTTGTTATTGGCCTTATTCTTTGGGATTGCATTGGGGAACATTGTGAGAGGCGTCAATTTAGGCATGGTTACCAATGGGATTTCCGCTCATGAAGCACATTATTTCTTTTTACCATTATGGAATTCAAGTTTTAGTCCGCACGCTGAACATTTGGGGGTGATTGACTGGTTTACCTTATTACTTGGCCTCATCGGTGTGGTAGCATTAGCAATCCATGGGGCAAATTGGATCATTTTTAAAACCAATGCCGACTTAAACGAAAAGCTAAAAAAAGTTGTGTTCAACTTAAATTATGTATTGTTGGGTTTGGTAATAATTTCATTGTTGATTTGGCATATCATAGAACCACAGCCCTTGCATAATTTTATGGAACATCCTTGGCTCTTCATTTTTCCGATTATTGCTTTTACCGGGCTTTTTGGCTTGTTTAAAGTGAAAAAATTCAAAAAACACGGCTTAGGATTTTTGTTTTCGTCACTATTTTTGTTTGGAGGCTTAACATCAACAGTAACTTCAATATTTCCCAAAGTATTGCCCTCTACTAATAATGTCAATCCGTCGTTAACCTTATACAATACTGCTGCCCATGACTATGGCTTATCAGTGGGTGTATATTGGTTTATTATTGCCGCAATTTTAGTTGCTGTTTATATGTTTGTTCAGTATCGTGTTTTTAAAGGGAAAATGGATGACCTTGGTTATGGAGATCATTAATACACTTTTCCCATGACCGATACCTTAATTGCAATCGTTAGCATTTTTATTGGAAAGTTCGGAGCTAATTTATTAGCTGTGCTAAATAAAACGTACACCATGGGTTTTGCGGGGAACACCATTGCAGGAGTTTTCGGCAGTGTCTTCTTCATCAAAGTATTCGGAAGACTCGGCTTTGGACCTATGGCAATCATACAAACTGGAGCTGTTAACCCTTTTTTATTCACCATTAACATATTGGTTTCATTACTGGGCGGCGCTGTTGGATTAGTAGTTATCAAACTGATAATAAATAAATTGGATAAGCGCCCGAATTAATAGTTAAGACTAAATAAGTGATCAAACTGAAAACCGTTTGATTATTTTTTGTACATTTACTAACCATTTGGTTAAACTATATAGTTGATATGATAAAAGAGAAAGAAGCGACGACAGAACAACAAATCCTGAATGCTGCCAAAGACGTTTTCCAATCCAAAGGCATGGAAGGCGCACGAATGCAAGAAATAGCCGATGTCGCCGGAATCAACAAAGCCATGCTTCACTATTACTACAGAAGCAAGCAACTCCTTTTTGAAGCTGTTTTCAATAACGCCTTTTCACTTTTGGCACCCCAATTGAATATTATTTTAAACGATGATTCCTCCATTGAAGATAAAATCAAAAGTTTCACATTTAACTATACCTCTTTTATGATGAAGCATCCCTATTTGCCAAACTTTATCATCCAAGAACTTAACAGAAATGAAGATTTCGTTCTAAAACTGAAAGAAAATACAGGATTTCCGAACCTCGAAAAATTCAAAGCCAAAGTAGATACCGAAATTAACCAAGGACTTATAAATCCGATAGATGCGGAACAGTTGTTCGTCAACATTCTCGCGCTTAATATCTTTCCTTTTTTAGGTAAACCGTTAGTCAAGGCATTTACAGACAAAGATGAAAAAACCTATAAAGAATTTGTAGAACGTCGCAAAACAGAAGTTGCCGATTTTATTGTCAATTCCATAAAACGCACCTAAAATGAAACGGGCAATCATCATTTTGATAGGATTAATCACCACAACCATGGTTTCACAACAAACCTTGACACTTCAGGAATGTTATGAACTTGCGACTGCCAACTACCCTTTGGCCAAACAATCACAATTGCTCGATGCACAAAACCAATTGGAACAAGCGGTTATTTCCAAGGCAAAACTGCCTCAGCTAAGTCTGGATGCACAAGCCACCTATCAGTCAGATGTGATTGAAGTCCCCCTTCCAAATACCGGCATCGCACCTCCAAATAAAGACCAATACCGCGCTACCCTATCAGTCAATCAACTTATTTATAATGGCGGTGCAACGGACGCGTCCTTGAATCTGAAATCCGCACAACTGAAGTCCAAACAGAAACAAGTTGAAGTCAACCTTTATCAACTCAAGCAAAAGATCAATCAGCTTTATTTTTCCATTTTGTTAGCACAGGAAACCGATTTATTATTAACAGCGAAACGTGAGCAATTACAAGCTAAATTACAGGAAGTGAAATCAGGCATCACTTATGGTGCCCTTTTACCTGCTTCAGATAAAGTTCTGGAAGCTGAACTTTTAAAATTGGAACAACAATTCAGTGAAGTTGAAAGCAACAAAACCGCGCTCATCGAAACACTCTCACAACTTATTGGTCAATCGTTAAACACCAGCACCATCTTTCAAAATCCGCTGATGGTAACAGAATTAAAAACCGAGTTAAACCGACCAGAATTAGCATTATTTCAACTTAAAAAAGAAGAAATTGAAAGTAACGAAGTTTTGATAGCCAAACAAAATTCGCCAAAAGTCCTTGGGATTGCAACTGGTGGCTATGGG
>JBARDR010000559.1:0-3052 GCA_049795335.1 Gelidibacter sp.
GTCTAAAAGTCTGTATCACATTATTAAGTCCAGTACTTCCAATTTTGAGGGTGATTTGCACCATGTCATTTTCCATTTTAGAAATAAAAGCGCCTAATATTTTGGCGTGGTTGGACTCCACGATTTGACTGATTTCACTGAAGGAATAATCTTCCATGTTTTTTTCAACAATCAAAGTGCCTCCAGGTTCTGAGAAGAAGGGCATGTCATTGAAAACACCAATGATGTCATTGAGTTCATAGTAACCTAAATAGTTGTTCTCTTCATCTAAAACCGGCATGATGTTGCAAGAGTGCTGGGCGAAAGTTTCTAAAACATCCAGCCAATTGGTGTCAGCTCTCACAAAAAAGCCTTCTAAGGAATGGGCGCAATCTAAAATAGTTTTGTCCCCCTCAAAGCAATGCACGTCCGTTTCAGAAATGCATCCTAAATACACCTTATCCTTCTCAATGGGAATGTGGGAATAGGTCAATTCATTGAACATCATTTTAAGATCGCTGACCTTGTCATTAATGTTCAGTGGCATGATGTCGTTGATAATGTACTCTCTTAGCGGCATAGTCTCAATTTTGTTCCTGCAAAATAATTAAAAATAACTACAATTAGCATCATCTACTTTGTATTTTTGCTTAATAAAACAAAAGCTATGACAAAGTTGAGCGTTAATATCAACAAGATTGCTACCCTTAGAAATTCAAGGGGTGGGGATGTTCCAAATGTGGTGCAATTTGCAAGAGATGTGCAGAAGTTTGGGGCCCAAGGTGTGACGATCCATCCAAGGCCCGATGAACGACATATTCGTTATCAGGATGTGTATGATTTGAAACCGGAAGTTTATACGGAGTTTAATATTGAAGGTAATCCTATTCGTCAATTTGTGGATATGGTGCTTGATATAAAACCGACACAGGTCACCTTAGTGCCCGATGCGGAAGATGCGCTCACTTCAAATGCAGGTTGGAACACCATTAAGCATAAAGATTTTCTGGTGGACATCATCAAGGAATTTAAACAGAATGGAATCCGTACTTCAATTTTTGTGGATCCAGATTTAAAACAGATTGAAGGAGCAAAAGCTACCGGAACGGATAGAATCGAACTTTATACAGAGGCCTTCGCCAAGGATTATGACTTAGGCAACGAAATGGGCATTAAGCCTTACGTCGATTGTGCGGTTTTAGCCAGTACTTTGGGTTTAGGCATTAATGCAGGACATGATTTATCCTTGGATAATATTAAATTTTTCAAAAGCAACATTCCGGATTTGTTGGAAGTTTCCATTGGACATGCTCTAATTTCAGAAAGTCTGTACTTGGGGATTGAAAATGTCATCAATATGTATTTGAGAAAGTTGAAGTAGTCCGCAGTTGGCAGTCTTCCGTCGGCAGTGGTCAGTCTTCAGGAGAACCGATGTTTTGTTTATTGCAATCATCCGTTATCGATCATAAATCAACAATCGTTAATCTTTTCATCATGCATCTTTTTTCAAATATTTTAGGCGAAGGCCAACCCTTTATTTTTCTCCATGGATTTTTGGGGATGAGTGACAATTGGAAGTCAATCGGCACAAAATTCAGTGAGGAAAATTACGAAGTGCATCTTATTGACCAGCGCAATCATGGACGAAGTTTTCATAGTGACGAATTTAATTATGAGGTCATGGTTGCCGATTTAAAACAATACTGCGATGAACATCAACTCAAGGATTTTGTGCTTTTGGGACATTCCATGGGCGGAAAAACGGCGATGTTGTTTGCGGTGGAATATCCTGAACTCGTTTCAAAACTGATCGTTGCAGATATTTCGCCACGCTATTATCCGGCGCATCATGATGATATTCTAAATGGGTTATCAGCATTAGATTTTCAAACGCTTAAGAGTAGAGGCGAGGCAGACGAGGTCTTAAGTAGATATGTGTCGAATCTTGGAGTCCGACAGTTTTTGCTTAAAAACCTATATTGGAAAGAAAAAGGCGTGCTTGCCTTAAGGATGAATCTTGAGGTTTTGAAAGAGCAGTCCGGTGAGGTAGGAGAGCCCTTGCCCATGCACGCCAAATTTGAAAAAGACACCTTATTTTTACGTGGCGATCGGTCAGAATATATTACGCTTCAAGACGAAAGTTTGATCCACGCCCATTTCCCGAAGTCAAAGATCGTAACCATCTCCAATGCTGGACATTGGTTGCATGCTGAAAATCCAGCCGATTTTTATGCAGAGGTTAGCCGTTTTTTAGGTAAATAATTAGCGCATTAGCTATCTTTAATTTATATCAAAATTAAACAGACATGAACTTAATTCTCAGATTACTTTTAAGCGCGCTTGCGGTGGTCATTATAGCAAAGTTCCTTCCTGGGGTTCAGCTTGCTGACGGATTCATGTCAGCCATTATTTTGGCCATTGTATTGGCGGTGCTGGATGCTTTCGTGAAGCCGATCCTGGTTCTTTTAACCTTGCCTATTACCATTATTACTTTAGGCTTATTTCTTTTAGTAATCAATGCGGTCATCATTCTTTTGGCAGCCAACTTTATGAGCGGCTTTGCTGTTAGTGGATTCTGGACGGCATTGCTGTTTAGCTTGCTCTTATCGTTTTTGCAATCCATCCTATATTCTCTCATGAACAAGGGCTAAAAGCGGTCTATAAATCAACTGTTTAAAAACTTTGATGGGATTTAAAAAATACGTACTTTTGCATCCCGATTTTTGATGATTGAATCACGCGTTTTTTGGTTCATTTTAGAAAGAATTGGAGAGCATGAGCGGAACTAATTCTGCCTGTTAGCAGGGTTTTCAAAGATAAAAAAGATAAAACGCCATTAGGCTATATTAATTACAATATGAATATTACAAGAGAAGACATTGACGCATTAAATGCTGTTGTAAAAGTAGATATCGCTAAGGATGACTATAGCGATAAAGTAGAAAAAATTCTTACGGATTACCGTAAATCTGCTAACATTCCTGGGTTCAGAAAAGGCCATGTGCCAATGGGAATGGTTAAAAAGCAATATGGAAAAGCTGTTTTGGTTGATGAAGTCAATAAGCTTCTACAG
>JBARDR010000560.1:0-4473 GCA_049795335.1 Gelidibacter sp.
AACCAACATTCCCGCACCCAAACTCGCCAACATCAATAAGAGATAGAACTCTTCTTTTCTTTTTTCTGGATAAAAACCCCTCAAACTGATATAACTGAATATGGCCACAACAAAAGTGGTTAACAAAATCAAGGCAAGGTAATAATAACCAAAAGCATCAATAATAAAAAGATCAATAATAGCATATGAACTTTCAGGCCGATGCACAAATGCGGCAATCAGAGAGACCAGTAAAATAACTAACGTCGTTGCAAATGTCCCTTTATGATGACGCCTTATCGCGATCAAAAGGAGAGTGATTAAAATTCCTCCGCCCAGAATCACAACAGGCAATAAGCTGGTTATATCTTGTGCTGACATTTCTTATTCAGTTTTGATTGAATTAATGGTTTGCGCCTGGTTTTCATTTTTATTATCATTAGATTTTATATTCAGAAGTTCTGTCACATTGTAAACGGGATCTTTATCTACTCCTCCCATTTCTTCCTTTTTACCGGACTTTGACATAGTAACTTCTCGAATCACTTTTTGCACCGGAACTTCAGCCATACGCAATACCGATGAAGGATACCAACCTAACCAAAGAATGACACCCGTAAGAGAAAGCATGACGATCATTTCACGCACTCCAAAATCTGGAATCACCCAGACTTTACGTTCTTCTTCGTAAAATACTTTCTGCATGATCCGAAGTGCATAGGCTGTAGCGGTTATAAGAACCAAGGTCGCAATGATGGTCAACACTTTAAAAGGCCCTTGATAAGACCCAATCAGAATTAAAATTTCTGCAATAAAATTCCCAAGTCCTGGTAATCCCATGGACGCCATTACAAATACCAGCCCCATAGTTCCCATTTTAGGAACCTGACGCCACAGTCCTCCCATTTGAGCCAAATCTCGGGTATGGATGCGATCGTAAAGAGATCCTGCGATAATAAACAGCGCACCGGTACTGACTGCATGGACAATCATTTGCATGACAACACCCTGCATCGCCATCTCATTAAAAGAATAAATGCCCAACATAATAAACCCCATATGACTGACACTGATATAGGCCACTAGCCGCTTAAAATCGGTTTGCGCGAATGCGAGTTTTGCGCCATATAAAATACTGATAACCCCCAATAACACAGCTAAAGGTGCAAGCTGATGAGATGCCTCTGGAAATAATGGCAAGGCAAAACGTATCAAACCATAAGCACCAGTTTTTAGCAATAAACCTGCAAGAATCACGCTACCTGCAGTAGGTGCTTGGGTATGCGCATCGGGCAGCCAACTATGAAGTGGTACAGTAGAGAGTTTAACGGCAAAAGCAACTACAAAACCAAGCATGAGAAAAAAAGCTGTTCCCTTCGGAATAACAGTACCCAACAATTGTTCGTAGTCAAAGGTATAAACACCAGTAGTTTGTCCGTGGATAAAATATAATCCCAGAATACCAAGAAGCATCAGCAGACCACTAGCTTGTGTAAACAGGAAAAACTTTTTACCAGCATAAATACGATCTTCATGCCCCCATATACTGATAAGAAAATACATGGGCACTAGCATCAATTCCCAAGAGAAATAAAATAAAAATAGATCCAAAGCAAGAAAAACCCCTGTAATTCCCGCTAATTCTAAAAGCAGATTAAAATGAAAAAAACCGACCCTCGTTTTTATTTCCTTCCATGAGACCAATACGCAAATCACACTCAAAAAAGAGGTCAGCAGCAACATTAGCAAGCTCAGTCCATCCATCGCAAGTTTAAACTGAATACCAAAAGATGGCATCCAATTAGCAGTATAACTAATAATCCATCCCTCGTTATCGATACTTGAATCATGTCCAAGCCATAACCATAGTGTGATCCCAAAATAACTCAGCGTCCCAACTAAGCTGATCAGCCTAGGGAAAAAAGTTCCCCACCGGCTTGCCAGCCATGCCAGCAAACCAGTTCCTATCAATAATATGAGGATCCAAACGAGCATCATGGAAAAAAGATTATGGTTAATATAAGTATTGCTCCTGTCGCTATAACCATTGCGTACCAGCGTAACTGACCATTTTGAGTGGCACTCAATAAGATGTTCAATTGCCTGGTGATATATGCCAAACCTGAATAAAACTTATCAATAATATCATTTTTATTAATCTTGGACAAAAACACCATGGGCTCTACAATCAGTTTGTCATAAACCAAATCAAAATCCCATCCTTTAAAGAAAAATTGTTGCATTGCATTTCGTTGGGGCACAGCAGCAGGAAACGGTTTGTTAAAAAAGAGTTTGTAAGCTATAAAAACCGCCACCAAAACAATTACTGCAGATATTATTTGGAAAATCAATTCCGTTGAAGGCTGTAAGGTCAAAATTGTGGTTGCCGGTAAGGTCTTTTCTACAAAATTTGAGACTAATGTCAGATGTCCCATATTACCAGGCAATTCGATAAAGCCTCCGGCGAATGAGAAAAAGGCCAAAACCAACAAAGGAACAGTGATCATCCACCCCAGACGATGTGTAGGTTCAGCCTTCGCTTTTCCGAAGAACGTAAGAAAAACCATTCGGAACGTATAAAGTGCGGTAATAAAAGCCCCTACTATTGCGGCAAGCCATAAGCCCTTCGATCCTTTATCACTGGCATAAGCCAACCATATAATTTTGTCTTTACTATAATATCCTGCCGTAATTAAGGGCAAAGCAGACAACGATGCAGAAGCAATCAAGAAAGTCCAGAAAGTGATGGGTAATTTTTTCCATAAACCTCCCATTTTAAACATATTATGCTCATCACGCATTACCCATATTACAGCTCCAGCTCCCAAAAACAACAAGGCTTTAAAAAAGGCATGAATCATAAAATGAAACAAAGCCGCCGACCATGCGCCTATTCCCAGCGCCAGGAACATATAACCAATTTGTGAAATCGTAGAATAGGCCAACACCTTTTTTATATCATGCTGATATAATGCTGACATGCCCGCAACAAGCAAGGTGGCCGCTCCAATAACAGCAACCGTATGCTGTGCGATGGGAGCAATTTCAAATAACACATGCGTTCTGGCAATCAGATAAACTCCAGCGGTGACCATCGTAGCAGCATGGAGTAATGCTGAAACTGGCGAAGGTGCCGCCATAGCATCGGGCAACCAGGTTTGCAGAGGAAGTTGTGCCGATTTACCAACCGCTCCTCCCAATAATAAAAAAGCCGTAGCCACTGCAATACCTGATCCTACTGTCCAGGTTCCGGGTGCTTCCATAAGGATATCTTGGATATTCAGCGTATTAAAACTCATGAATAGGATGTAAAAACTGACAGCGAGGGCAGCATCGCCTATCCGTGTTACGATAAATGCTTTCCTCGCAGCATAACCATTTTTTGGATTCTTATACCAATAACCGATTAAGAGATAACTGCATAAGCCTACCCCTTCCCATCCCAGATAAAGAAAGAGTAAATTATCTGCCAAAACGAGTATTAGCATTAAGCCAACAAACAGGTTCATAAAGACAAAAAAGCGCACAAAGCCATCCTCTTTCCACATAAATTCTGCCGAATACAAATGGATCAAAGCTCCCACAAAAGTTATAATAAAGATAAAAATAAGCGAAACAGTGTCCAGATGGAATCCAATATTTGGAGACAAACCATATACGTCAAACCATTGCCAGACCACCTGAAGATAAGGCGTAGTATCACTCAAAAATTCATAGCCCACAAGTAAAGTCAATATAGCAGAAAGGCTGACGGATCCAACACCGACAATGGCGCAAACTGCACGAGTTAATTTCCAACCTGCAACCGCCAGGATGAGTGCTCCCGCAAAAGGTAATGTGACAATCAACCAAAGAAGATCCTTCATATTAGTGCATTTTTATCATCCTTTCATTTTATTGACTTTGCTAACATCCAGCGATCCCGATTGATTAAAAAGCTGTATAATCAATGCCAAGCCCACCGAAACCTCAGCAGCGGCCATTGCTAATATAAAAATGAACATGACCTGCCCATCTGCCTGTCCCCACGCAGCACCTGCCAATACAAAGGCAAATCCCGCGGCATTGAGCATAATCTCTACGCACAGCAGCATAAAAATAATATTCCGTCGTATCAGCAAACCCACCAATCCGATGCAGAATAAAATCACTGCCAACAAAAGACCATATTCCATAGGTATATTCATGAATTTTCGTTTTTATCATTTTCTTCCTTTAGATATCTATGGAGAATTTTTCGTTCTTTTTGTCCTAAATGGTAGGCACCCACAATTCCGGCCGTCAATAAAAATCCAGCCAGATCAACAACCAACGCATATTTTGTAAACATTAATTTGCCCACTACCTTCGGAGATATTGTCTGATTGGCCATGGGATGATGACTATCACTGAATAACATATATAACATCTCGACTACCAGAATCAAGGCGATAACAAATGGCCCAATCCAGACTTTTGGCTTCATAAAAACATATGCGTTATCCTCATCTGAAC
>JBARDR010000561.1:0-7019 GCA_049795335.1 Gelidibacter sp.
ATTATATTCTGTACAAATATCCTGCAAGCGATAAAATCAATAAGGCAAAAATATGGCGTGAAAAAACGAATATTCGCCTGGAAAATAATGAGCTTGCGATAAAAAATTTAAAGCGATTATTTACTCAAGAGCGATTGAGCAATCAAGATATTGCTGATGCCACGGCCGCTTTGGCACAAGCTTATATCAATATTAAGGCTAAGGATAGTGCTTTGACACAATTGGCAATTGCCGCTGCCTTCACTAAGAAAAACAATGAAAAAGCACGTTTCAACTATATAAGAGGTCAACTGTATAACGAGATTGGTTATAAAGATAGTGCAAACATCGCCTTTGATAAAGTTATCGATTTGCACCGTAAAGTGCCACGCGCTTATTATATCAATGCACATTTGGCAAAAGCGGCAAACTTTGATATGGGAACAGGGGATGTGTTAGCATTTGAAGAATACTTGATTGACTTGGAGAAAAACCGAGAAAATCGACCGTTTTTGGACAAGATCTATTACCGTATCGCCGAATTTCATCACGCGTCCGATCGGGATTCTTTAGCCGTGGTTTATTACAATAAATCATTGCGAGCATCCTCAAGCGATAAACAATTGCGCGCCTTGGATTACGTGACTTTGGGAGATATGAGTTTTGACAACTCTGAATATAAAATTGCTGGCGCTTATTATGACAGTACGATGACCAATATGGTGGTCGACTCAAAACCTTACAGAACCATCAAAAGAAAAAGAGAGAATTTGGAAGATGTGATTCACTATGAAGGTATCGCTCACGTGAATGATAGTATTCTGAATTTGGTAAATGCATCGGAAGCCGATAGACTGGTCATTTTTACAGCTTATATTGATAACTTAAAGGCAAAAGCCAAAGCTTTAAAAGAAGAAGAGGAAATTGCAGAGCGTAAAGCCAGTGCGGGTGTAGTTGCTGTTGATAATAATCAAAATGCTGCCGGAAATTTTTCGCGTAGTGCAGGGATCACTCCTCCAGGAAACAGCTCTAAACAATCTTTTTATTTCTATAATACCACAACGGTAGCCTACGGCAAAAGCGAATTTCGAAAAATTTGGGGAGACCGTTCACTTAAAGACAATTGGAGACTTTCGAGCACGCGAAGCAATGAGTTTATAGCGCAAGACAATACATTAGCTGCTGATACTTCAGAAGAGGAGCGCTACGATCCGGAGTATTATGTTTCAAAACTCCCGACCGATCCAAAAGTCATTGACAGCATCATTAAGGATAGAAATCACGCCTATTATCAATTGGGGGTTATTTATAAAGAAAAGTTTAGCGAATACGAACTTGCAAAAAAGAAGCTCCAAGCGGTATTGGATAACCATCCCGAAGAGCGATTAATATTGCCTACCAAATACAATTTGTACGGTACTTATGTGCTATTGGTTGAAACCAATGCTGCCGAGCAGATGAAGGCGGATATCATCAAAAATAATCCAGACTCGAGATACGCCGCTATTCTTTTGAATCCAAAAGCAGGAGTCTCCAAGGATGACAACAGTCCTGAAAGTGTTTACGAACGCACTTACGCAAGTTATGAAGCTCAAAATTATCAAGACGTTATCGATCAAAGTGATAAGTACATTCTTGAATTTAACGGAGATCCCATTGTGCCTAAGTTTGAGTTTTTAAAAGCGGCTGCAAATGCACGATTATACGGTTTTGATGCCTATAAGGAGACAGTCAATTTTATCGCCTTAAATTATCCGAATTCTGAAGAAGGCAAACGCGCTCAGGACATCATGCAAAATGTCATTCAGGCGTTATCTGCAAAAACATTTCAGGACCATAATATGGGCTCAAAATTTAATGTGATCTATCAATTTGAAAATGCTACCAATGAAGAGGTCGATGCGTTTTTAAAGAAATTGAGAGATGAGGTTGCTGAAATTAGATACTATGATTTAAGTGTTTCCAAAGATATTTATGATAAAAACACCATATTTGTTGTAGTACATGGCTTAAAAAGTATAGAAGGCGCAATCGGATTTGCCGATTTGCTTCAAGAACGAAAAGTTAATATTACACGACCTTATATTGCCATTTCATCAGCTAATTACGAAATTGTGCAACGACATAAAAACCTCAAAGACTACCTACAAACACATTAAACAACCAGAATTATGTTTTCAGAAAAACCAAAAAAAGGAAAATTAACTTCAGATTTTATTAATCAACAAAACACCATTGCTAAAGGCACCACTATCACAGGAGATATCATTAGCGATGGCGACTTTAGAGTTGAAGGTACCATACTAGGCAATGTTAAAACCCCTGGTAAGCTGGTGCTCGGAAAAACAGGTATAATCAACGGAACACTTCATGCAGCCAATGCGGATATTGAAGGTAAATTCTCTGGTAAGTTGATTCTTACCGACACGCTTTCGTTAAAAGCTTCAGCACATGTTGAAGGCGAAGTTGAAGTTAGTAAATTTGCCGTGGAACCAGGCGCTACTTTTAATGCTACCTGTATGATGAAAAATGCTCATAAAGGCACTGACATCAATGGTAGTTTAAAGCAATCACAAAACAATGCAACAGCCACCAAAAAAGGAGAACTCGCTTAATAATTATGCCAAATATTCTGCAATAGCATTTCAAATGTTTGCTATTATCGGAATCGGCAGCTTTATTGGAGTTAAGATTGACGAATATTATGGTAACGAAAATAAATTGTGGACCATAATATTGTCTTTGTGTTCCACAATTCTTGCCGTTGTTTTTGTAATAAGACGTATTATTGCAAACTCAAAAGACGATAAATAAGAGCCCACACAACTCCTTTCCTTGTTAAGGGAAGGTGAGTTAAATGCCTGAAAAGTCATTTATTTCTGAAGAGTTCTTTAAAGTCAAAAAATTAATGAAACTCATATCTTTAAATGAATAAAGCTTTTATTGCCAGACAACTCAACTTTTTACTGCAAATAATTGTTTTGAGCTTGGTGCTGTTTGGCATTCACAGTTATGTGTTGTCCCATTTCGGAACTCAGTTGAAATTGTTTTTTCCAATCTGGCAAATTTATTTGTTCCATTTTGTAGTTACCACCTTGTTTTACACCGTTATAAACTATCGGTTTTCAAAAGGTCAAACCGATGTTTTTCTATTATTTATGGGGAGTACACTCTTTAAGATGTTCCTTTCCATCTTATTTCTGTTGCCATTAATTCTATCCGACTTAGAGAGAAAACAACCCGATGTTTTTAACTTTTTTATCCCTTATTTTTTATACTTGAGTTTCGAGGTTTATGCCATTACAAAATTCCTCCAGAAATCATCTTAAAATGGATCCCATTAATATTGATAAAAAAGTATTTGACAATTGACATAATGTATGTACATTTGCACGGAATTTAGAGCAAGGTATTTTTAAGCTATTTATAATGACATTAAACACTTTAAGAGCCGTATTATTTTTAGTTTTTTCTGTTGCAATTACCAATCTTGGTTTTGCAGCACAAGATAACGATGAAGAAAACAAAGGGTTCAATGCTACAGAGATGATCATGCACCACGTTAAAGACGCGCATCAGTTTCATATTATAGATTGGATGGAAAAGCCCGTAACCATTGCTCTGCCAATCATTCTTTATACGGATAACGGCTTAACGACGTTTATGTCTAGCGCGTTTCACCATGATGATTCTGGTACTCAGATTGTGGAAAGAAATGGAGAGCGTTTTGTGAAGTTTCACGAAAAAATATACCAACTGAATGCTGGTGCTGAAACATTAACTTTTGATGCGGATCACCAACCTACAAATGCAGTAACGCCTTTGGATTTCTCAATCACCCGAAACGTCTTTATGATGTGGGTGTCCGTACTTGTTTTACTCTTGATCTTTATTACTTCAGCAAGAAAATATAAGAAAACAAACAACTTCCTGCCGAGTGGTATCGCTTCATTTGTTGAGCCATTGATTGTTTTTGTAAGAGATGAAATCGCCAAACCAATGATTGGTGAGAATAAGTATAAAAAATACATGCCATTTTTATTGACGGTATTCTTCTTTATCTGGATCAATAATATTTTCGGATTGATTCCTATTTTAAACGGCGCCAACGTAAGTGGTAACATTGCCTTTACTTTGACTTTAGCTTTGTTCACGTTTGTGATTACAAACTTTAGTGGAAATAAAAACTATTGGAAACATATTTTCTGGATGCCAGGCGTTCCTGTGCCAATGAAAATATTTCTAATGCCTATTGAAATCATCGGAATGTTTGTGAAGCCAATCTCACTAACCATTCGTTTGTTCGCAAACATCACCGCGGGCCACATTATCATTTTATCGTTGATGTCCCTAATCTTTATATTTGAGACCTGGATGGTTGCACCAGTTTCGGTTGCATTCTCCTTGTTTATTATTATAATAGAGATTGTAGTGACCGCTATTCAAGCTTATATATTTACCATATTGTCTGCCTTGTATATAGGTATGGCAACAGAAGATGAACATTAATTAATTTAAATTTTATATTATGACTATTACAGGAATTGCAGCAATCGGAGCAGGTATAGCAGTAGTTGGAGCTGGAATCGGAATTGGTAAAATCGGAGGGTCAGCTATGGATGCTATGGCTCGTCAACCGGAAATCCAAGGAAAGATCCAAACTTCAGCACTTATTTTAGCAGCTTTCGTAGAGGCGGTAGCACTTTTTGGTGTTGTTGCATCGATCATCTAATCATTGTGATTATTAAATACAGAGGCAACGGTTGGTTGTCTCTGTATTTTAAAATTTAAATTAGTAAAAAATAAAACCTAATAATAATGGATTTAATTACACCAGGCTTTGGACTTGTTTTTTGGACAATTATAACTTTCTTGATACTTTTAATAGTCATGAAAAAGTTTGCATGGTCACCTATTTTAGGAGCTATAAGTGATAGAGAAGAAGGCATTAAAAATGCTTTGGTAGCTGCAGATAACGCTCGTAAAGACATGGAGAATCTTAAAGCAGATAACGAACGTATCCTAAATGAAGCTCGTGCAGAACGCGAAGCGATGTTAAGGGATGCACGCGAAATCAAAAATAAGATGATTGCCGACGCCAAAGAAGAAGCGCAAACACAAGCCTCAAAGATGATCATTCAAGCACAAGCTGCTATTGAAGGCGAAAAGAAATCAGCTATGGCTGACCTTAGAAATCACGTTGCAGCATTGTCTATTGACATTGCAGAGAAAGTAGTACGTGAAGAATTATCTAACAAAGGCAAACAACTAGAGTTAGTGGAGTCCATGTTAGTTGATGCAAAATTGAATTAATTAAGAAGATTAAGTATAGATACAGCGTTAAGTTTAACGTATATTATCTAACATCTAATATCTAAAAAATGGCACAAACAAGAGCAGCAATACGATACGCAAAAGCAGTTTTAGACCTAGCTAAAGACGAAAAGTCCGCAGAGGTTGTAAATGTTGATATGAAGTCAATTGCCAATGCTGTGGCAGCAAGCACCGAATTAAAAGACATGCTTTTAAGTGCTGTAGTGCCTTCTACAATTAAAAAATCGGCTTTGTTGGCTGTTTTTACAGACTTAAACCAACTGAGCGTTAATTTGATTAATACCTTGATCCAAAATAAACGAATCAACATTTTGGGTGAAGTTGCAAAAAAATATACTGAGTTATTTGATAAAAGTCAAGGTAGGCAAGTGGCAACAGTCACTACTGCAGTAGCCTTATCAGATGATCTTAAAGCAAAAGTGTTGGCTAAAGTAAAAGAGCTGACCGGAAAAGATGCTGAAATAGTAAGCGTTGTTGATGAATCTATTTTAGGAGGATTTATTCTACGAGTTGGCGATATTCAGTACGATGCAAGTATTTCGAATAAATTACAGAAGTTAAAAAGAGAATTTACATTAAACTAAAGAGTTGGATCCGGATGTTTAACATCCATATTCTAACCTCTAATATCTAATAGAAAATGGCAGAAGTAAAACCAGCTGAAATTTCAGCAATCTTAAAGAAACAATTGTCAGGTTTTGAAGCTAGCGCTTCATTGGACGAAGTAGGAACAGTATTAACTGTTGGAGATGGTATTGCACGTGTTTACGGCTTATCAAACGTTCAATACGGTGAGTTAGTTGAATTTGCAGATGGTCTTGAAGGCATCGTTTTGAATCTTGAAGAAGATAACGTAGGTGTCGTATTGTTAGGCCCTTCTGTTGGAATTAGCGAAGGCTCAATCGTAAAACGTACCAAACGTATTGCTTCCCTTAAAGTAGGTGAAGAAATCGTAGGTCGTGTTGTTGACACCTTGGGAACTCCAATTGACGGAAAAGGACCAATTGGTGGAACGCTTTATGAAATGCCATTAGAAAGAAAAGCTCCTGGAGTTATCTATCGTCAACCTGTAACAGAACCGTTACAAACAGGTATCAAATCTATTGATGCGATGATTCCTGTAGGTAGAGGACAACGTGAGTTGGTTATTGGTGACCGTCAAACTGGAAAAACAGCAGTTTGTATCGATACCATTATCAATCAAAAAGAATTTTTTGATGCAGGTGAACCTGTATATTGTATATATGTAGCGGTTGGACAAAAAGCGTCAACGGTTGCTTTAATTGCAAAAACATTAGAAGAAAAAGGCGCCATGGCTTATACAACAATCGTTGCTGCCAACGCTTCTGACCCTGCTGCGATGCAAGTGTACGCGCCGTTTGCTGGTGCTGCAATTGGTGAGTATTTTAGAGATACTGGCCGTCCTGCATTAATTGTATTTGATGATTTATCAAAACAAGCAGTAGCTTACCGTGAGATTTCCTTATTGTTACGTCGTCCACCGGGACGTGAGGCATACCCTGGTGACGTTTTCTACCTTCACTCAAGATTATTGGAGCGTTCTGCAAAAATCATCAATAATGATGCGATTGCTAGAGAAATGAACGATTTGCCAGACGTTTTGAAACCAGTCGTAAAAGGTGGTGGCTCATTGACAGCATTGCCAATTATCGAAACCCAAGCAGGTGACGTATCCGCTTATATCC
>JBARDR010000562.1:0-1755 GCA_049795335.1 Gelidibacter sp.
ATCTAAAAGCTGCCATTGAAGATGCAGACCTTGATATCAAAAAAACTTGGGGAGAGCAGATCCAAGACCGTGGCAGCCAGATTACCTTTTCGGCTTTGGGTCAAGAAGCTCCGCTTGAGGCGAAAAAAGGTTGGGATGAAGATTTCAAAAAACGTAAAAAAATCGTAGAACCTCTAAAAAAGTCGCTAAAAGAATTTTCAATTGGGATGGGCGGAACGACGTCCATAGATATTGTAAAACCTGGAATTGACAAGGCCTATGGAATACAAAAACTCGAGGAGATTTTGAATATTGATATTTCTGAAATGCTCTTCATTGGAGATGCCCTATTTGAAGGAGGAAATGATTATCCCGCCAGAAAGACTGGTGTGGACTGTATTCAGGTCAGGGATGATGAGGAGACCAAAAGAATAATAGAAACCATTATTGCGTGTTCAAGTGACAAGCCTCAAAACTAAAACCTATGATTCCATTTAAATTACACCGCATTTGTACGCTAATGACGCCCGAAGTTGGAAATGAAATGGAAGTTGAAGGTGTGCTCAATCCTGCGGTAACACGCGGGCCTGATGGAGCGCTTTATATCTTTCCGCGTTTGGTTGGTAAGAATAATTATTCGCGTATTGGTATTGCCAGAGTGAAATTTAATGATGATGGCGAACCGTTTGAAGTGCAGCGTTTAGGCATAGCACTCGAACCAGAAGCTGATTATGAGAGAAGGCCTGATGGTGGCGGTGGGTGTGAGGACCCGAGAATTGCTTATGTACAAGCAGTTGAGCATTATATCATGACCTACACCGCTTATGGACCTCATGGACCTCGAATAGCAATGGCTAGATCGAAGGATCTTTTCAACTGGGAACGAATGGGCTTGGTGTGTTTTACTCTTTATAAACCTATTGATTTTAACAATGTGGATGATAAAGATGCCAGTTTTTTTCCAATAGATCTTCCCAGTCCGCATAATCACAATTCTATCGCCATGTTACATCGTCCTCTTTTTCCGGATACTATTCCTGAAGAAACCATTAAACTTCAGGAAGGAAGAAATATAGATGCACACAAGGAAAGTATCTGGATTTCCTACTTTAACTTAAAAGAAGGAAAAACCACGTCTTTGGAAAATGTAAAATTTACTTCACATCATTGTCTTGCACACCCAATTTACCCATGGGAAAAATTGAAAATAGGTGGGGGTGCTCCTCCTGTTTTGACCAAGCATGGATGGTTATTAATTTATCATGGAGTTAAGAAACACGATGCATCCACTAAAGATGCACCTAAATACACTTATTCTGCAGGAGTAATGATCTTATCAGAAAAAGAACCACAAAAAATACTTTACCGGTCTCCAAAACCCATTTTGACACCAGAATTAGACGCAGAGACTATTGGTACTGTTGGCGATGTGGTATTTCCAACCGGTACCGATTGTCGTGATGATATTGGAAAACCAAATAGAATTGACATATACTACGGCATGGCCGACGACCGAATTGGAGTTGCAAAAATGATAATTCCTGATGAATTGCCGGAAAACTGACATTGTTTAATGAACCCTTAATTTTTTTTGAAGTATTAAGGTCATAAAGGTATTAAGAAGATTAAGTTGTATTGTTTTACCTCGAAAATTTACACGCGCCATTTTTTATAAGCATTAATTAATCCATTGGTCGATCCATCATGCGACGTAATTTTATCTTGATTATCAAGTTGAGGTTGTACTTTTTGAGCCAATTGTTTCCCGAGTTCTAC